>NZ_LZIX01000140.1:0-9862 GCF_001666955.1 Mycobacterium sp. E735
CCCTACGTCTCGCCGGCGCGGGCTGCGCAGCTGGGCATCGAACTGCTGCCCCTCGACGACCTGCTGGGCCGCGCAGACTTCATCTCGGTGCACCTGCCGAAGACGCCCGAGACGGCGGGCCTCATCGGTAAGGAAGCGCTCGCCAAGACCAAGCCGGGCGTCATCATCGTCAACGCCGCCCGCGGCGGCCTGATCGACGAGGCCGCGCTGGCCGAGGCGGTGAGCAGCGGCCACGTCCGGGCGGCCGGTCTCGACGTCTACGCCAAAGAGCCGTGCACCGACAGCCCGCTGTTCGAGCTGCCGCAGGTGGTGGTCACCCCGCACCTCGGCGCATCCACTTCCGAGGCCCAGGACCGGGCGGGCACCGACGTAGCCGAAAGCGTGAAACTGGCGCTGGCCGGGGAATTCGTTCCCGACGCCGTCAACGTCGGCGGCGGCGTGGTCAACGAAGAGGTGGCGCCCTGGCTGGACCTGGTGCGCAAGCTCGGCGTGCTGGCCGCCTCGTTGTCCGCCGGGCCGCCGGTTTCGGTGTCGGTGCAAGTGCGCGGCGAGCTGGCCTCCGAAGACGTTGAGGTGCTGAAGCTTTCGGCTCTGCGCGGACTGTTCTCGGCGGTGGTCGAGGGGCCGGTCACGTTCGTCAACGCACCGGCGCTGGCCGACGAGCGCGGCGTCACCGCGGAGCTCACCACGGCCTCGGAGAGCCCGAACCACCGCAGCGTCGTCGACGTGCGCGCGGTCGCCGCCGACGGCAGCGCCGTCAACGTGGCCGGCACGCTGTCCGGGCCGCAGTTGGTGGAGAAGATCGTCCAGATCAACGGCCGCAACTTCGATTTGCGCGCTCGCGGCACCAACCTGGTGATCAACTACGTCGACCAACCCGGGGCGCTGGGCAAGATCGGCACCCTGCTCGGCTCGGCCGGTGTGAACATCCAGGCCGCGCAGCTGTCCGAGGACGCCGAGGGCCCGGGCGCGACGATCCTGTTGCGGCTGGACCGGGACGTGCCGAGCGAGGTGCGATCGGAGATCGGTTCGGCGGTGGGCGCCAACAAGCTTGAGGTGGTTGATCTGTCGTGAAGCGCGCCGTCGACGATGCAGAACGAGGAGCGGCGCAATGAAGTTGGCGGTCATCGGCGGCGACGGTATCGGGCCGGAAGTGACGGCCGAGGCCCTCAAGGTGCTCGACGCGGTGCTGCCCGGTGTCCAGAAGACCGAATACGACTTGGGCGCCCGGCGTTTTCACGCCAGCGGTGAGCTCTTGCCGGAATCGGTGCTCGCCGAACTGCGCCAGCACGACGCCATCCTGCTCGGCGCGATCGGCGATCCGTCGGTGCCCAGCGGCGTGCTGGAGCGGGGTCTGTTGCTGCGCCTGCGGTTTGAGCTCGATCATCACGTCAACCTGCGCCCGGGCCGGCTGTATCCCGGTGTGGCAAGCCCGCTCGCCGGAAACCCCGACATCGATTTCGTGGTCGTGCGTGAGGGGACTGAGGGTCCCTACACGGGCACCGGCGGCGCCATCCGCACCGGCACGCCCAACGAGGTTGCCACCGAGGTGAGCCTGAACACCGCCTTCGGCGTGCGCCGCGTGGTGGCCGACGCATTCGAGCGCGCGCAGCGGCGGCGCAAGCACCTGACGCTGGTGCACAAGACCAACGTGCTGACGTTCGCCGGCAAGCTGTGGGCGCGCATCGTGGCCGAGGTCGGGGAGCAGTACCCCGACGTCGAAGTCGCGTACCAACACGTCGACGCCGCCACCATCTTCATGGTGACCGACCCAGGGCGCTTCGACGTGATCGTCACCGACAACCTGTTCGGCGACATCATCACCGACTTGGCGGCGGCGGTGTGTGGCGGAATTGGGTTGGCCGCCAGCGGGAATATCGACGCCACGCGGACGAACCCGTCGATGTTCGAGCCGGTGCACGGCAGCGCGCCGGACATCGCGGGCCAGGGCATCGCCGACCCGACCGCGGCGATCATGTCGGTGGCGTTGCTGCTCGCCCATATCGGCGAGGACGATGCCGCTAGCCGGGTGGATCGGGCCGTCGAGGCCTACCTGGCAGCGCGTGGGAGCGAACGGCTCGCCACCGCCGAAGTCGGCGAACGGATTGCTTCCGCGCTGTAGTTTCCAGGCCGGGCGGGAGCAGGCGCGCGGGAACCAGGGGCACCGCGATCATTGGGAACAGTCCGCACAACATCCACGCATTCGGATATTTCGCGGCGGTGATCAAGGCGCCGAATAGCGGTGGCGCCGCGGCGGCCATCACCCGCTGGGTGGTGTTCTGGATGCCCAGGGCGCGCCCGCTCCAGAACGGACCGGCGAATTCGGTGATGGCCGTGGCCTCCAGCCCGTTGTCGAGCACGGCGATCACCGAGATGGCCACCATCAGCGGCGCCTGATAGCTCGAATTCAGGAAATCGGCCCAGGCCAACAGCAACAGCGTGACGGCGGCCGCGCCCGCGATGAGGCGCACCGGGCGCATTCGCGAACCGATCCGGTCGGACCAGCGGCCCACCAAGACGCGGCCGACGGCGCCCAGCAGCTGCGAGAGGGTGACCAGACTGCCGGCGGCCGCGACCGACCAGTTCAGATTCTTGATCAGCCACACCAGCATGAACGTGACGGTCACCGTCTGCGGCACCATCATCAGACCGGCGACCGTGTGAATTCGCCACAGCGTCAACGACCCTCGGTAGGGGCTGGCGAGTTCGGTGTCGGTGGCTTTCTCCCGCGGCTTGCGCGGCGGGTCGATGATGCCGACCGCGCTGGCTGCCGCTCCCAGGGCGCACGCCAACGCCGTGAACCTGAGCCCCGTACTTGGCCCGTGCTCGGCCAGCTCGGGAATGACCAGCGCTCCCAAGGCGATTCCGAGGGGTTGCGCGGTTTGGCGGAAGCCCATCGCGAGGCCGCGTTGGTGCGGCGGAAACCACGCCGACACCAGCCGCCCGCCGGCGGTGTTGCAGCTCGCGGCCGCCATGCCGCCGAGAAACAAATAGACCGCCATGAGCACCATCGAATGCGCCGAGGCCGCGGCGTAGGCCGCCACGGCGGTGAGCGCCGAACCCGCGGCCATCACCAGACGCTCGCCCACCCGGTCCAGGACGTAACCCCACAGCACCAGCGTGACGACCATGCCCCAACTGGGCATCGAGGACAACAGACCGGCTTCGTCGAGCGGGATTCCCCGCGCCGATTGCAGCGACGGGATCAGGAACGCGACGCCATTGATGAAGAGGAAGGAGCTCGCGGTGGCCACCAGCGATACGACCATGATGGACCAGCGCGCGCCCGCGCCCAGGTCCCGCGTCGCGGCCGTCCCGGTCTGCATCCCCCATGCTTGCATACGCGGCAAAACCGCTGGTAATACTCGTGTGCCTGCTGCCATTGCGATGAGGCAACCGCTCATTAGTAGGCTCAACGAAATGCGCCTTGGTCGAATCGCCAGCCCCGACGGTGTCGCCTTCGTCAGCATCGAGGGCGAACTCACCGATCCCGCCGCGATGATTGCCCGCGAGATCGCCGAGCATCCGTTTGGCACGCCGAACTTCACCGGCCGCTCGTGGCCGCTGCCCGACGTGCGGCTGCTGGCCCCGATACTGGCCAGCAAGGTGGTTTGCATCGGCAAGAACTACACCGATCACATCGCGGAGATGACCGAGCTCACCGGTCCGGCCGCGCAAGATCCGATCATCTTCCTCAAGCCCAACACGGCGATCGTCGGCCCGAATGTGCCGATTCGGTTGCCGGCCAACGCATCACCCGTGCATTTCGAGGGCGAGCTGGCCGTGGTCATCGGCCGGCCCTGCAAGGACGTCACGGCCGCCGAGGCGGCCGACAGCATCCTGGGCTACACCGTCGGCAACGACGTCTCGGCCCGCGATCAACAGAAGGCCGACGGCCAGTGGACGCGGGCGAAGGGACACGACACCTTCTGCCCGGTGGGACCGTGGATCGTCACCGATGTCGACCCGGCGGATCTCGAAATCCGAACCGAGGTCAACGGCGAAGTGAAGCAACACAGCCGCACCTCGCTGATGATCCATGACGTCGGCGCCATCGTCGAATGGATTTCGGCCGTGATGACCCTGCTGCCCGGCGACCTGATCCTCACCGGAACGCCGGCCGGGGTCGGCCCGATCGAGGACGGCGACACGGTGTCGATCACCATCGAGGGCATCGGCACCCTGTCCAATCCCGTGGTCCGTAAGGGCAAGTCGTGACGGCGGAAGCGAAAGTCCGGGTCCGGTTCTGCCCCTCGCCCACCGGCACGCCGCACGTCGGAATGGTCCGCACCGCGCTGTTCAACTGGGCCTACGCCCGGCACACGGGTGGCACGTTCGTGTTCCGGATCGAGGACACCGACGCCGAACGCGACAGCGAGGAAAGCTATTTGGCGCTGCTGGACGCGCTGCGTTGGCTCGGCTTGGACTGGGACGAGGGGCCCGAGGTCGGCGGGCCCTACGGCCCGTACCGCCAATCGCAGCGCAAGGAGATCTACCGCGACGTGGTGGCCAAGCTACTCGAAGCGGGCGAGGCCTACTACGCGTTCTCGACCCCGGAAGAGGTTGAGGCGCGCCACATCGCGGCGGGCCGCAACCCGAAACTGGGATACGACAACTTCGACCGGCAACTCACCGACGCCCAGCGGGCCGCGTTCCTCGCCGAGGGGCGCAAGCCGGTGGTGCGGCTGCGGATGCCCGACCAAGACCTCGGTTGGAACGACCTGGTGCGCGGGCCCACGAACTTCGCCGCCGGCAGCGTGCCCGACTTCGCGCTGACCCGCGCCAACGGAGATCCGTTGTACACCTTGGTCAACCCGTGCGACGACGCGCTGATGAGGATCACCCATGTGCTGCGGGGCGAGGACTTGCTGCCGTCCACCCCACGCCAGCTGGCGCTCTATCAGTCGCTGATTCGGATCGGCGTCGCCGAGCGCGTCCCGGAGTTCGCCCACCTGCCAACGGTGTTGGGGGAGGGGACCAAGAAACTGTCCAAGCGCGACCCGCAGTCGAACCTGTTCGCGCACCGCGACCGGGGCTTCATCCCGGAGGGGCTGCTCAATTATCTGGCGCTGCTGGGCTGGGCCATCGCCGACGACCACGACCTGTTCAGTCTCGACGAGATGGTGGCCGCGTTCGACGTCGTCGACGTCAACTCCAACCCCGCGCGGTTCGACCAGAAAAAGGCCGACGCGCTCAACGCCGAGCACATCCGGATGCTCGAGCCGGCCGACTTCGTGGGCCGGCTGCGCGACTACTTCGACGTGCACGGCCACCGCCTCGGGTTGGACGATCCGGCGTTCGCCACCGCCGCCGACCTGGTGCAGACGCGCATCGTGGTGCTCGCCGACGCGTGGGAGCTGCTGAAGTTCCTCAACGACGACGAGTACGGCATCGATCCCAAGGCCGCCGCCAAGGAGCTCGGCCCGGAGGCGGTCGCCGTGCTAGACGCGGCGCTGGCCGCGCTGGACGGCCTGTCGGAGTGGACGACAGCCCAGATCGAGCCCGCGCTCAAGGCGACCCTCATCGAGGATTTGGGCCTCAAACCGCGCAAGGCCTTCGGTCCGATCAGGGTTGCGGCCACCGGAACGACCGTGAGCCCGCCGTTGTTCGAATCGCTGGAGCTGCTGGGCCGTGAGCGCAGCCTGCAGCGGTTACGCGCCGCACGCGAAACGGTCGGCGGCTAGGCGAAGACATCGCGTGCGGATTGTGTGCCGAGTCTTTGGTAGTCTGCACTGCGGTTCGCAAAGGCCGACAACGGCTGGCAGCGGCGGTCCCCGGAGCGGCGCGTTATCGCTCAGAGTGACCGCTGACCAGCGGTTTTAGGCAGCCAATGGGGTATGGTGTAATTGGCAACACAGCTGATTCTGGTTCAGCCATTCTAGGTTCGAGTCCTGGTACCCCAGCAAAATCTCGCCACCTCAAGCGATTAGGTGGCCTTTGACGTGTGAGCTATGCTGACACCTCGGATCGTGTCTGGCCCCGTCGTCTAGCGGCCTAGGACGCCGCCCTCTCACGGCGGTAGCGTGGGTTCGAATCCCATCGGGGCTACAAAACTATTGACCGGTTCCCAACACGGCTGGTGCCGTGGACCCACCCACCGGCATGGCCGGCAGGCCGAGTTTGCGGTGATCCCATGACCGCGCGCGCTGAGCGACGATGCGCACGCAGACGCGCTTGTTCATCATCTGCTCCACGAAGGGCTTCATCTCGTCGGTGTAGGGCCCGGTGTAGCGCTCGAACACGCTGACCCCGACGCGGTGCGACACGTCGGGATCGTCGACGATCTCCGCGACGCCCTCGAATGAGACCCCACGCAGTGTGTCGTAGGTGTCGCCGTCCTCGATCAGGAAGCTCACCCGCGGATCCCGTTTGAGGTTGACCGCCTTCTGCGACTTGGCCTTGGTTTCCAGCCAGATTTCTCCGTCCACGACGGCGTACCACATTGCGGTCAGATGCGGCTGGCCGTCGGGGCCGACGGTGGCCAGCGTTCCGGTGCGGCTCTTGACGACGAAGTCGGCGATTTCGTCTTCCGACATGACGATGCTCGCGCGCTGATTGGTTCCCATGGCGGTCAGTCTGTCAGGCGACGTCCGGTCGAGCGTGCGCTGGTGGCGTTCAGTGTGCGCTGATGGCGTCGGGTGTGCGTGTGCGGCGGGATTTTGGCGACTTCGCCGCCATAGTTGCACTCGCAACGCCATCGATGCACACCCGACTTGGCGGCCCTACAGCCGGCGGGTGAGCGCGTCGGCCGCGGACAACAGGTCGGCGGCCCAGCGCGCGCCGGGACGGCGGCCGATCCGGTCGACGGGTCCCGACACGGAGATGGCGGCGATGACGGCGCCCCGGCCATCGCGCACGGGAACCGACACGCTCGCGACGCCGGGCTCTCGCTCGGCCACGCTCTGCGCCCAGCCGCGCCGCCGCACTTCGGCGAGCGTGCGCTCGGTGAACTTCGCCGTCGGCAGCACCGCCTTTTGCGTCGCCGCGTCGCTGTGGGCCAGCAGCACCTTGGCGCCCGAGCCCGCGGTCATCGGCAGTCGAGCCCCGACCGGCACGGTATCGCGAAGGCCCGCAGCGGGTTCCAGGGCGGCCACACAGACCCGCGTCGTGCCTTCGCGGCGGTACAGCTGCACGCTCTCGCCCGTGGTCTCACGCAGCAGGGGCAGCACGCCCGCGCTGGCGGCCAGCAGCGGATCGTTGACGTGAGCGGCGAGCTCGGTGATGGCCGGGCCCAGTAGCCAGCGCCCTTCGTCGTCGCGGCCCAGCAGGCGATGGATTTCGAGCGCGGCGGCCAGCCGATACGCGGTGGCCCTGGGTAATCCGGTCCGTTCGCACAGTTCGGCCAGTCCGCACGGGGATTGGGCGATCGTGTGCAGGACACTCACGGCTTTGTCGAGGACGCCGATGCCGCTATGCTGTCTCACAAGAAGATACTAGCGTCTCGCATTCTGAGATCACAGCCCGTGGTGGATCGGCGAGCCGCGCACCAGGAATAGAGGCGAGTTTTCAGATGGGATCCGACAAGCCGCGCACCCTGGCCGAAAAGGTCTGGGAGGACCACGTTGTGGACAAAGGGGCCGCTGACGCGCCCGACCTGATCTACATCGATCTGCATCTGGTGCACGAGGTCACCAGCCCGCAGGCCTTCGACGGTTTGCGCCTGGCGGGCCGTCCGGTGCGGCGCCCCGATCTGACGCTGGCCACCGAGGATCACAACGTGCCCACGGTCGACATCGACAAGCCGATCGCCGACCCGGTGTCGCGCACTCAGGTCGAGACGTTGCGCCGAAACTGCGCCGAATTCGGCGTCCGCCTTTACCCGATGGGCAATATCGAACAGGGCATCGTGCATGTCGTCGGGCCGCAATTGGGGCTCACGCAACCCGGAATGACCGTTGTCTGTGGGGATAGTCACACATCGACGCACGGCGCATTCGGCGCGCTGGCGATGGGCATCGGCACGTCGGAGGTCGAGCATGTGCTGGCGACCCAGACGTTGCCGCTGCGGCCATTCAAGACCATGGCGGTAAATGTCGACGGCGAATTGCCCGCCGGTGTGACGGCCAAGGACATCATTCTCGCGCTGATCGCCAAGATCGGCACCGGCGGCGGGCAGGGCCACGTCATCGAATACCGCGGCAGCGCCATCGAATCGCTGTCGATGGAAGCCAGGATGACGATCTGCAACATGAGCATCGAGGCCGGCGCCCGTGCGGGCATGGTGGCACCGGATGCCACCACCTTCGAATTCCTGCGCGACAAGCCGCACGCGCCGCAGGGCGAGCAATGGGAGGCGGCGATGCGCTATTGGCAGCAGCTGCACACCGACCCCGGCGCCGTCTTCGACACCGAGGTCCACCTCGACGCAACAACGTTGAGCCCGTTCGTGACCTGGGGAACCAATCCGGGGCAGGGCGTACCGCTGTCCGCGGCCGTGCCCGACCCGGAGCTGATGACCGGCGACGCCGAGCGGCAGGCCGCCGAGAAGGCGTTGGCTTACATGGACCTTCGCCCCGGCACCCCGATGCGCGATATCGCCGTCGACACCGTGTTCGTGGGCTCCTGTACCAACGGTCGCATCGAAGACCTGCGCGTGGTCGCCGACGTGCTGCGCGGTCGCAAGCTGGCACCGGGGGTGCGGATGCTCGTGGTGCCCGGGTCGATGCGGGTGCGCGCGCAGGCCGAAGCCGAAGGGCTGGGCGACGTTTTCACCGCCGCGGGCGCCGAATGGCGCCAGGCGGGCTGCTCGATGTGCCTGGGGATGAACCCGGACCAGCTGTCGCCGGGAGAGCGGTGCGCGGCGACGTCCAACCGCAACTTCGAAGGGCGGCAGGGGAAAGGCGGCCGCACGCACCTGGTGTCTCCGGCCGTCGCCGCCGCGACGGCGGTTCGCGGCACGTTGTCCGCCCCGGCCGATTTGAACTGATCCATTCGAGAAGAAGGCAAGAGCATGGAAGCATTTCACACGCACACCGGCATCGGTGTGCCGTTGCGGCGGTCCAATGTGGACACCGATCAGATCATTCCGGCGGTGTATTTGAAGCGGGTCACCCGAACCGGTTTCGAGGACGGACTGTTCGCCAGCTGGCGCTCGGATCCCTCATTCGTCCTCAACCTCAGCCCCTTTGACCGGGGGTCGGTCCTGGTCGCTGGACCCGATTTCGGGACCGGCTCGTCGCGCGAGCATGCGGTGTGGGCCCTCATGGACTACGGGTTCCGGGTGGTCATCTCGTCTCGATTCGGTGACATCTTCCGGGGCAACGCCGGCAAGGCGGGGCTCCTGGCGGCCGAGGTTTCGCAAGACGGCGTGGAACTCCTTTGGAAGCTCATTGAGCAGAGTCCGGGGCTGGAAATCACTGCCAATCTTCAAGATCGAAATATCACCGCGGGAACGACGGTGTTGCCGTTCAAGATTGACGACCACACCGCCTGGCGGCTTCTCGAGGGGCTTGACGATATAGCCCTTACGCTGCGGAAACTCGACAAAATCGAGTCATACGAGGCCGCGTATCCGAAGTGGAAACCGCGCACCCTGCCTGCCTCCTGAGCGGTCGTGACGAGCGAAATTTCTTCTCGCTCACCTAACTAATTCGGGCGGAATTCCAGTCCCCCACCGGTCAAGGGCGGCAACCGGATTGCGAAAACTTCCGATTGTCCGACCCTGAAATTGCGCGTGGCTCTTGGAAATTTGCTGGGTGAGCACATCAATGAGCTCTGCCTTATTCATCCAATCCCTCCGACGCTAGTGGTCCTCTGTTTGAACCGACTAGTGCACACGGTAAACCCTCACCCAGCAAATTTCCAAGAGCCACGCGCAATTTCAGGGTCGGACAATCGGAAGTTTTCGCAATCCGGTTGCCGC
>NZ_LZIX01000141.1:0-836 GCF_001666955.1 Mycobacterium sp. E735
CTGGCGGCGAACCACGACGCGGCCATCGCGATCCAGTCGCAAGAGGTCTACGACCGCTACATGAAGTACCTGACCGGCTGCGAGGACTTCTTCCGCAAGGGCATCAGCAATGTGGGCCAGTTCACCCTCGTGAAGTAGGCGGCGAGGAGCTGGGGGTCGTTCCGCTACTTTTGCAGCGTGAACTGGTCGACGTCGGTGTAACCCTGGCGGAACAGCTTCGCGCAACCGGTCAGGTACTTCATGTAGCGGTCGTAGACCTCTTGCGACTGGATGGCGATGGCCTCGTCGCGGTTCGCCTCGAGGGCGGCCGCCCATATATTGAGAGTCCGCTCGTAGTGCTCACCCAGTAATTGCACCTTTTCGACCGAGAATCCGGCGGGCTCAGCGAATTTGAAAATATCTTCCTGCGTCGGCAGCTGGCCGCCCGGAAAAATCTCGGTGCCGATGAATCGCGCGAATCTCACATCGCGCATAGTCAGCTTGATGCCGAGTGCGGGCATCTGCTGCCATTGATAGGTCAAAATGGTGTGCAACAGCATCCGACCGTCGTCGGGCAGGATGTGGTGGGCACGTTCAAAAAAGGCCGGCCACCGGTCGGCCTTGAACGCCTCGAAGGCGCCGATGCTGACGATTCGGTCGACCTTGTCGTCGAATTCCTCCCAGCCCTGCAACCGGACTTCGACGGAGCGGTCGGTGGGGATGGCGGCCATTTTGGCCTTACTGTAGGCAAACTGGTTGCGACTCAGCGTGATCCCGATCACGTTGACGTCATATTTCTCGATCGCCCGGTGCAGCGCTCCTCCCCAGCCGCAACCGATGTCGAGTAGCGTCATCCC
>NZ_LZIX01000142.1:0-11965 GCF_001666955.1 Mycobacterium sp. E735
CCCGCTTCCCCGCGCAACTGCAGACAACCCTCGTGCAATGCCCAGTAACCGTGCATGCGCCCCGCCGACAGCTGGCCGCCGTAGGTGTTGAGGGGAAGGTCCCCGTCGCGGGCGATCCGAGCGCCACCTTCCACGAACGGCCCGGCCTCCCCGTCACCGCAGACCCCGAGGGCCTCCAGCCACGCCAGGGTGAGATAGGTGAAGCCGTCGTACAACTCGGCGACCTTGAGGTCGGCCGGCTTCAGGTCCGTGCGCGACCACATCTGCGCCGTCGCGTCCGACATCGCCATCTTCGGGTAGTCGTCGCGGTGGAACCAGCCCCCGGCGCCGTCGGACCCGCCGATCGCCTCCACCGCCACCGCGCGATGGGGGCAATCCCGGGTGTAATCCGTGTGCGAGACCACCACCGCAATCGAGCCGTCGATCGGGACATCGCAGTCCAGCAGGCCGAACGGGGTGGAGACCGGCCGCGCGCTCAGGTAGTCGGCCATCGTCATCGGGTCGCGATACACGGCGCGCGGATTCAGGGCGGCGTTGCGCCTGCCGTTCAGGGCGACCCAGCCCAGCTGTTGCTTGGTGGTCCCATACAACTCCATGTGGCGCCGGCAGTTCAGCGCCAGCCAATTCGCGGCGGAATAGGCGTTGGCCGCGACCAGGTCGTTGACGTCGTCCATCGCGCCCACGGCGGGCCGTTCCGCACCCTCCGGCGTCTCGAACATCCGGGCCAGCGGCGGCGCGGGCGCGTTCTCCTGCGGCTTCACCGGGACGGTGCCGCCGAGCATTTGGATGGTCCGGTACACCACCACGTGCCGGGCGCGACGTTCGGCGACCGCGCGGCACGCCGACATCACCGGGCTGAGCAAGCCGCCGGTGCCGAAGCCGGATCCGCAATCGGCCGCTTCGATCCGCAGTTGGGCGTTGACCTCTGCGGCGGGGGTGTCGCCCAGCGTCGCGATGCCGTCGATGTCGGCGGGGGCCAAGCCGGCGTCTTCGATGGCGGACCGCACCGCCTCCATGGTCAGGTCCACGCCCGCGATGCCGGTGCGCCGGCCGATCCGAGAGATGCCGATGCCGGACAGGATCGCGTCCTTCTCGAAATGCGTCATGCACACCGCCCGTCAGACCATCGAATCAATTGAGTGTACTGTATTCGTCGTGCCGGACGAGCCGCTGCTCATCGAATACTGCGAGGACTGCGCGCGCTGGGTGCATCCGCCTGCCGGCGAATGCCGCACGTGCAAAGCCCCGCTGGTCGCCCGGCCCGTCTCCGGGCGTGGCACCGTGTTCACCTTTACGGTGAACCACCACCCGTACAACCCGGAGATCCCGGTTCCGTACGTGATCGCCATCGTCGAACTCGCCGAACAAGAGGGCCTGCGGGTGGCCGCCAATGTCGTTGACTGCGAACCCGATTCGGTCACGTGCGGTATGCCCGTCGCGATCCGGCCGGACAGGGGCAGCGGCGGGGCTCCGCTGTTCGCACCCACCTGAGCGGAGCAGCTAGTTGATCAGCGGGTCGCGCGGCATGCCGAGGATCCGCTCGGCGATCTGATTGCGGGTGACTTCCGAGGTGCCGCCGGCGATCGCCATGCCGCGTGCGCCCATCGCCAGCCTGCCCACCACCGCACCGGGGCCATCCATGAGTGCGACCTCCGGGCCGGCCAGCACCGCCCAGATCGCGGCCCCGTCGACCATGTGCTCGGCCAGCTTCAGCTTGGTGATGTTGCCTTCCGGGCCGGGCCCGGCCCCCTCGACGCTGCGGGCCGCGCGACGCAGGTTCAGCAGCCGCAGCGCATGGTCGTCGGCGAGGAAGGATCCGATCCGGACCGGCGCTCCCGCCAGGCGGTCCGACTGCTGCGCGAGCTGGACCAGGGTGGGCGCCAATCCCTCGTAGAACGACCCGCTGCCGCCGATGCTGACCCGCTCGTTGCCGAGCGTCGCCCGGGCGACGGTCCAGCCGGAGTTGGGCGCCCCGACGACGTCCTCGTCGGGGACGAAGACGTCGTTGAAGAAGACCTCGTTGAACTCCGAGCCGCCGGTGATCTGCCGCAGCGGGCGCACCTCGACGCCCGGGCCCTTCATGTCGATGATGACGGTGGTGATGCCGGCGTGCTTGGGGGCGTCCGGATCGGTGCGCACGGTGGCCAGGCCGCGCGCGCAGTACTGCGCGCCGCTGGTCCAGACCTTCTGCCCGTTGATCTTCCAGCCGCCGTCCACCCGGGTGGCGCGGGTCTTGACGGACGCCGCGTCGGAGCCGGCCTCGGGCTCGGAGAACAGCTGGCACCAGATCTCTTCCTGGCGCAGCGCCTTCTCCACGAATCTTTCGATCTGCCAATCGGTTCCGTGCTGGATCAGGGTGAGGATCACCCAGCCGGTGATCGAGTAGTCGGGGCGCTTGATGCCGGCCGCGCGGAATTCCTCCTCGATGACCAGCTGCTCCACCGCGTCGGCGGCGCGACCCCAGGGCTTCGGCCAGTGCGGCATGACGTAGCCCGTCTCGATCAGCTTGTCGCGCTGAGCCGCTTTGTCCAGGGCGGCGATCTCGGCGGCGTCGGCGTGGATCCGGGTGCGCAGCTCCTCGGCTTCGGCAGGCAGGTCCAGGCTGTTCTCCCGTTTGGCGCCTGCGGCGGTGCGCTCGAAGACATCCCGGGCCGGCGCGTCACCGCCGAACAGCGCCGCAACCACCAGCGCGCGGCGCAGGTGCAGATGCGCGTCGTGCTCCCAGGTGAAGCCGATGCCGCCGTGCACCTGGATGTTCAGCTCGGCGTTGCGCGCATAGGCGGGGAACGCCAGGGCCGCCGCCACCGCGGCGGCGAGCCGGAACTGGTCCTCGTCCTCGGACGCCGCCCGCGAGGCGTCCCACACCGCGGCGACGCCCGATTCGGCCGCCACCAGCATGTTGGCGCAATGATGCTTCACCGCTTGGAATGTCGCGATGGTGCGCCCGAATTGCTGCCGCACCTTGGCATAGTCCACGGCGGCGTCGACGCAGTCCGCCGCGCCGCCCACCGCCTCGGCGGCCAACAACGTCCGGGCCCGGGCCAGCGCGGAAGCCCGCCCGCCGGTCAGGATGTCGTCGGCGCCGACGTTGACGTTCTCCAGGCGCACGCGTCCGGAACGCCGGGTCGGGTCGAAGTTGTTCGGCACCTCGACCGATACGCCGGCACGGTCACGCTCCAACAGCAGCACGTCCTCGCCCGCGGCGATCAGCAACAGCTCGGCCAGCCCGGCGCCCAGCACGATCCCGGCGTCACCGTCGGCGACGCCGTTCTTGAGGCGCACCTCCCCGTCCAGACCGATTCCAGCGGTGACGGTCCCGTCGATCAAGCCGGGCAGCAGCCGCGACTTCTGTTCGGCGCTGCCATCTTTGGCGATCACCGCCGACGCGATCACGGTCGGCACGAACGGCCCCGGCGCTACGGCCCGGCCGAGTTCTTCGACCACCACCACGAGTTCGGGCAGCCCGAAGCCGGATCCGCCGTGCTCTTCGTCGATGTGCAGGCCGAGCCAGCCCAGCTCGACCAGGTTCTGCCAGAACGCCGGCCGGGATTCCTCCGCGGCGTCGAGCAGCGAACGCGCCGCCCAACGGGCCTTCTGCGAGGTCAGGAACGCGCGGGCGACCCCGGCGAGTTCGCGGTGGTCGTCGGTCAGTGCGATACCCATGAGGGGCCCTCCTCGCTACCGGCTGGGTAGCCTGCCCCGCTTCGAGGGGAAGCGGGGCGGCTGCCTAAAGAGTGTACTTAATGCGGGGAGGGCGACCCGTGGGGGTGGCTACTTGGGCGCGAAGCGCTGGCCCGCGTCCAGCCGAAGGCACTGGCCGTTGAGCATCGGGTTCTCGACGATCGCCGCAACCAGCTTGGCGTACTCGATCGGCCGGCCGAGGCGCTTGGGGAAGGCGGCGTCCTTGGTGAGCGCCGACGCGAATTCGTCCGGAATCCCCTGCGTCAAACCGGTGGCGAACAGGCTCGGCGCGATCGCCAGCACCCGGATGCCCAGCGAGCCCAGGTCCCGGGCCATGGTCAGGCACATGCCGGCGACGCCGGCCTTGGCGGCGGTGTAGGCGACCTGCCCGATCTGCCCCTCGAACGCCGCGATCGACGCGGTGTTGATGATGACGCCGCGCTCCTCGTCCTCCGGCTCGTTCTTGGCCATGTGCGCGGCCGCGAGCCGGCTGATGTTGAAGGTGGCGATCAGGTTGAGGTCGATCACGGACTGGAAGGACTCGAGGTCGTGGGGACCGGACTTGGTCATCGTCCGCTTGGCGATGCCGCCACCCGCGGTGGTGATGATGACATGCAGGCCGCCCAGTTTGTCGACCGCGGTCTGCAGCGTCTCCTCGGTGCCCTTGAAGTCGGTGACGTCGACCGGATAGAACGCGCCGCCGACGGCCTCGGCCACGGTCTTGCCGTCGGAACCCTCACGGTCCAGGATGGCGACCTCCGCCCCGCGCTCGGCCAGCAGCTCAGCGGAGGCGCGACCCATTCCCGACGCGCCGCCGATGACGACGACCTTCTTCCCGTTGATCTCCATCCGGACCCTTCCTTTCGGGTTGTCAGATCCCTAGTAATCTGTAACGTTACGTAGGCACGCTAGCGTGTGCGCCGCCGAGGGTTGACCCCGCCTTGTTCGAGACCCGTGCCAAGCTGATTTCGTGCTCCTCCTCGACGTGGCGACGACCTCACTTGACGTAGGCGGCACGTCGTCACGGCTGAGCAAGGTCGCCCACATCGCCGACCTGTTGCGCCGCGCCGCGGCCGACCCCGACGAAGTCGCCATCGTCGTCTCCTGGCTCTCGGGTGAGTTGCGCCAGCGCCAGATCGGGGTCGGCTGGGCAGCGCTGCGGTCACGGCCGCCCCCGGCGCCGCATCCGGCGTTGACCGTCGCCGCGGTGGACGCCAGTTTCTCCGAGATCGGGGCGGTGTCGGGCAAGGGATCGCAGGCGCGCCGCGCGCAGCTCATCACCGGCTTGTTCGCCGCCTCGACCGACATCGAGCAGACCTTCCTGCTGCGGCTGCTCGGCGGGGAGCTGCGCCAGGGGGCGCTGGCCGGGATCATGGCCGACGCGGTGGCCAAGGCCGCCGGCCTCCCCGTCGCGGCGGTACAGCGCGCGGCGATGCTCGGCGGGGACCTGCCCGGCGTCGCGGCGGCCGCCATGGGCGGCGGCGCCCGGGCGCTCGAGGCGTTCGCCCTGCGCGTCGGACGGCCGGTCGGCCCGATGCTGGCGCAGACCGCGACCGGGGTGGCCGATGCGCTGGAACGCCACGGCGGCACAACGATTTTCGAGGCCAAGCTGGACGGCGCCCGGGTACAGATTCACCGGTCCGGCGACCAGGTCACCGTCTACACCCGAAGCCTCGACGACGTCACCGCCCGGCTGCCCGAGGTGGTGGAGGCGACGCTGGCGCTGCCGGTGCGCGACCTCATCGCCGACGGCGAGGCGATCGCGCTGCGGGCCGACAACTCACCGCACCGCTTCCAGGTCACCGCGTCACGGTTCGGCCGATCGGTCGACGTCGCTGAAGCCCGTGCGGCCCAACCTCTTTCGGTGTTCTTCTTCGATATCCTGCACCGCGACGGCGAGGACCTGCTCGACGCGCCGACCACCGAGCGGCTGGCCGCCCTGGACGCGCTGGTGCCGGCCGCGCAGCGGGTCGATCGGCTCGCCACCACAGACGACGACGAGGCGGCCCGGTTCCTGGAGGCGACGCTCGCCGCCGGTCACGAGGGCGTCATGGCCAAGGCGCCGCAGGCGCCGTATCAGGCAGGCCGCCGCGGCGCGGGCTGGCTCAAGGTCAAGCCGGTGCACACGCTGGACCTGGTGGTGTTGGCGGTGGAGTGGGGATCGGGGCGCCGACGCGGCAAGCTCTCCAACATCCACCTGGGGGCGCGCGACCCCGCCACCGCCGAATTCGTGATGGTGGGAAAGACTTTCAAGGGCATGACCGACGCCATGCTGGACTGGCAGACGGCCCGGTTCAGCGAACTCGCCGTCGGCGGGACCGACGGTTACGTCGTGCGGCTGCGGCCCGAGCAGGTGGTCGAGGTGGCCCTGGACGGGGTCCAGAAATCCTCGCGCTACCCCGGCGGTGTGGCGCTGCGGTTCGCCCGTGTGCTGCGTTACCGCGACGACAAGAGCCCGTCCGAGGCCGACACCATCGATACCGTGCGGGCGCTGTACTGACAAACCGAGCGCTGCCGGTTTCGCGCGCGTAGGGTTTCGGCCGTGGCAGTGAAAGTGCACGACAAAGACGTCCGCTACATCCACACCGACGAACAACTGCCGCCCGTCGCGATCGTCGACCGCTCCCCCATCACCCTGCGGCACAAGGTCATGTTCGCGGTCATCGCCGTCGTCGGTGCCGTCGCGTGGGCGATCATCGCGTTCGCGCGCGGCGAGACGGTGAACGCGGTCTGGTTCGTGGTCGCGGCGATCTGCACCTACATCATCGGGTTCCGGTTCTATGCCCGGCTGATCGAGATGAAGATCGTTCGCCCGCGCGACGACCACGCCACCCCGGCCGAGGTGCTAGACGACGGCACCGACTACGTGCCCACCGACCGGCGGGTGCTGTTCGGGCACCATTTCGCCGCCATCGCCGGGGCCGGCCCCCTCGTCGGTCCGGTGCTGGCGACACAGATGGGCTACCTGCCCGGCACCATCTGGATCATCCTCGGCGCGGTGCTCGGCGGCTGCGTGCAGGACTACCTGGTGCTGTGGATCTCCACCCGGCGGCGGGGCCGTTCCCTGGGCCAGATGGCCCGCGACGAACTGGGCGCGGTCGGTGGTGCGGCCGCGCTGGCCGGGGTGCTGGTGATCATGGTGATCCTGATCGCGGTGCTGGCCCTGATCGTGGTCAAGGCCCTGGCCGAAAGCCCGTGGGGCGTGTTCTCCATCGCCATGACCATCCCCATTGCGCTGTTCATGGGAATCTACCTGCGCTTCCTGCGGCCCGGGCGGGTGACGGAGGTGTCGGTGATCGGCTTCGCGCTGCTGCTCGCGGCGGTGGGGTCCGGCAATTGGGTTGCCGAAACCCGTTGGGGTGCATCGCTGTTCACGCTCTCGCCAGTCACGTTGTGCTGGTGCCTCATCGGCTACGGCTTCGCCGCTTCGGTGCTGCCGGTGTGGTTGCTGCTGGCACCGCGCGACTACCTGTCCACCTTCATGAAGGTCGGCGCCATCGCCCTGCTCGCGGTCGGCATCTTCATCGCGCGGCCGGTCATGCAGGCACCCGCGATCTCGCAGTTCGCCACCAAGGGCAACGGTCCGGTGTTCGCCGGCTCGCTATTCCCTTTCCTGTTCATCACGATCGCGTGCGGCGCGCTGTCGGGATTCCATTCGCTGATCTCCTCCGGGACAACCCCGAAGCTGCTGGAGAAAGAAGGCCAGATGCGGCTGATCGGCTACGGCGGCATGATCACCGAGTCGTTCGTCGCCGTGATGGCGCTGATCACCGCGTCGATCATCAACCAGCACCTGTACTTCACGATCAACGCGCCTGCCGCGCAGACCGGCGCCACCGCGGCCCGCGCCGCGGATTACGTCAACTCACTCGGGCTGGCCGGCGCCCCGGCGACGGCCGACCAGATCAGCCAGGCCGCCGCCGGCGTCGGCGAGAAGTCCATCGTGTCGCGCACCGGCGGGGCACCCACGCTCGCCTGGGGCATGTCCGAGGTGCTGCAGCGCGTGTTCGGCGGCGCCGGACTCAAATCCTTTTGGTACCACTTCGCGATCATGTTCGAGGCGCTGTTCATCCTGACCACCCTCGACGCGGGCACCCGGGTCAACCGATTCATGCTCTCCGACACGCTCGGCAACATCGGTGGCCCGATGGCCAGGCTGCGCAACCCCAGCTGGCGACCCGGCGTGTGGATCTGCAGCCTGGCGGTGGTCGCCGCCTGGGGCAGCACACTGCTGATGGGCGTGACCGATCCGCTGGGCGGCATCAACACCCTCTTCCCGCTGTTCGGCATCGCCAACCAGCTGCTGGCCGGCATCGCGCTGACCGTCATCACCGTCGTCGTCATCAAGAAGGGGCTGCTGCGGTGGGCCTGGATCCCCGGGTTGCCCCTGCTGTGGGATCTGGCCGTAACGCTGACCGCGTCGTGGCAGAAGATCTTCTCCGGAGATCCCGCCGTCGGCTACTGGACTCAGCACGGCCAGTTCGTGGCGGCCAAGCGCGCCGGCAAGACCGCCTTCGGTGCGGCCAAGAATCCCCATCAAATCGACGAGGTCATCAGGAACACCTTCATCCAGGGCACCCTGTCCATCGTCTTCGCGCTGGTGGTCCTCATCGTCTTTGCCGCCGGAGTTGTGGTCGCCGCCAGGGCAATTCGTGGCGGCGGTAGGCCGCTGACCGAGGAGGATCCGGTGCCCTCGAAGCGGTTCGCGCCGTCCGGCCTGGTTCCCACCGCCGCTGAGCGCGCGTTGCAAAGACGATGGGACGCGCCGGGCAAAAAGGTCGTGTCGAACTCCCCCGCGCGGTCCTAAACTTGCGCGATGAGAGTCGGCATCGACTTTGGCACCACTCACACCGTCGTCGCGGCCGTCGACCGAGGCAACTATCCCGTCATCTCGTTTGACGGCCTCGACGCGTGGCCGTCGATCGTCGCGGCCAACGCGGCCGGGGAGCTGCGCTTCGGCGCGGACGCGGCCGCGGTCCGGCACGACGCGGGATGGTCGGTGCTGCGGTCGTTCAAACGCCTGCTCAACGAGGCCGGACCGCAGACAGAGGTGAGCCTGGCCGGCCGCACCCACCGCCTGGCCGATTTGCTCACCGGATTTCTGGCCCAGCTGAAGAGCGACCTCGTGCGTCGCTCCAACGCCAGCCTCACCGCGGGGGAAACCATCGAGGCCGCGATCAGCGTGCCGGCCAACGCCTCGAGCGCCCAACGCCTGTTGACACTGGACGCGTTCGTGGCGGCGGGCTTCCACGTCGCCGCGCTGCTCAACGAGCCGTCGGCCGCCAGCCTCGAATACGCGCACCGCTACCGGTCCACGATCACCGCCAAGCGGGAGTACGTCCTCATCTACGACCTCGGCGGGGGCACCTTCGACGCCTCGTTGCTCAAGATGACCGGGCACGCGAACGAGGTCGTCATCAGTGAGGGCATCCAGCGCCTCGGCGGCGACGACTTCGACGACGCGATCGTCGAGCTCGTCCTGGACCGCTCCCAACTGTCCGGGGTGGACGCGGCGGCCCGCGACCTGCTGCGGGAGGAGTGCGCCGCCCGCAAGGAGGCCGTGGGTCCACAGACGCGCCGCTTCCTGGTCGACCTCACCGGGGTCGGCGGGGCGGACCGGCCCCCGTTCTCCTGCCCCGTTGACGACGTCTATTCGGTGTGCGCACCGCTGGTCGACAAGACGATGGCGTTGCTCGACCGCGTGCTGCACAATCCGGCCGGCGCCGGCCGGGACGTGACGTGGTCGGAGGTCGCCGGCATCTACGTCGTCGGCGGCGCAGGCAGCTTCCCGCTGGTCTCCCGGATGCTGCGCACCACCTTCGGCGACAAGCGGGTCAAACGCTCGCCGCACCCCTTCGCGGCCACGGCGATCGGCCTGGCGGTCTTCCTCGACAAGGAGTCCGATTTCGCGCTGTCCGAACGCTTCTCGCGCAACTTCGGGGTCTTTCGCGAGGCCGAGGCCGGCGCGGGCGTGGTCTTCGACCCGATCGTGTGCAAGGACGTCTCCCTGCCGGCCGACGGGCACACCCCGCTGGTGGTGAAGCGGTCCTATCGTGCGGCCCACAACATCGGCCACTTCCGGTTCGTGGAATGCAGCCGCCTGGTCAACGGCCGGCCCGACGGCGACGTGACGCCCTACGACCCGGTGCTCTTCCCCTTCGACCCGGCGCTGCATGATCGCGACGACCTCGGGCGTCAGCCGGTGGGCCGGTGGCGGGACGGGCCCGACGTCGAGGAGCGCTACGTCATCGCCCCCAGCGGCGCGGTGGAAGTCACCCTGACCACGCAGCCGGCCGGGTTCAAGCGCACCTTCCGCCTGGAGCGCCGCGCCGCCGCGAGCGCTTGACGCGCCGATGGAACTTTATGACGTCATGAGAACGACGTTCGCGGCGCGGGAATTCACCGGCGACCCGGTGCCCGACGAGGTGCTGGCGCGCATTTTCGACAACGCCCGGTTCGCCCCGAGCGGCGGCAACCGGCAGGGCGCCCACATCACCGTCGTGCGCGACCCGGACGCCCGGCGCCGGCTGGCCGAGCTGGGCAAGGCCGCCGCCCGTCGCTACTTCGCCCAGCTGCAGGCGGGCGAAAACCCATGGAATTCAATCCATCCCAGCCGTGTGCCGCAGGACATCATCGACAGCACGGAAATCCCCGCCACGTTCGTCGCGCCGATCGTGAACGCGCCTGTCGTGCTTGTGTTTTCGGTCGATTTGACGGTGGTGGCGGCCGTGGATCAGGATCTGGGCCGCGTCGGCCTGGCCGGCGGCGCCTCCGTATATCCACTGGTGTGGAACGTCCTGCTGGCCGCCCGCAACGAGGGTTACGGCGGGACGATCACGACGATGGCCGTCGCCGCCGAGGAGGGAGTCCGCGAACTGCTGGGCATCCCTGATCGGCACGCGGTCGTCGCGGTGGTGCCGCTCGGCAAACCCATCCGGCAGCTGAGGAAGTTGCGCCGCCGGGCGGTCGCGGAGCTCGTCACCCGTGACCGCTTCGACGGTCCGGCATTCGACGGCTAGGGGGCCTGTCGCGGGACGGTGTCGTGCTCAGCCGATGACATCGGCATAGATGTCCAGGAGCCGGAACCTCGTCGCATCGAGATACTGTCCGAGGACCGCGATCACGCGCTTCTGCAGCTCGTACCCCAGTTCGTGGTCCTCTTCGCACTTGCCGCGCAGGCAGTTGCCGTCGAACCCGATGGCGCGCGTCGACTCGACGGCGCGCGCGTCGAACCGCGAGTTGTATGGCGGCACCAGCCACGACCAGCCAAGGATGTCTCCAGCTTGCAGCGTCTGCACCGTCAAGCCGCCCCGGCCCGGAACGGGGGTTTCGAGCGCGATCCGGCCGGCGCGGATCAGGTAGAAGTGATCGGCCGGGTAGCCCTCGCGGAAGATCAACTCACCTGCGGCGAAGCGCAGGTTCGCCGCGCACCCGACCGCCAACTGCAGATAGCGCGGGTCCATCCCGCCGAAGAACGGGTGGCGGGACAGAACGCCTTCTAGCGTCCTCACTGCCAATTTCCTTCACCGGTACCGATCGATTACTCAAGACGGACGATAGTTGATTGTGACGGCCCCGTCCCGCGATCGACGAGAAGAAATTGCCTGCCGAAAGCCACCGCCGCCGGGCGGGCCACCCTCGTACGATGCTTTCGTGACCGCCGCGGCTTCCCCGCGAGGCAAGTTAGCCGACGCGAGCGAACCGGCCGTATCGACGGCGGCGCGACGAGTGACCTGACGCCAACCACTGCCGTAGTCTGACAACGCGTTTCACGCCTAGATGTTGGGTTTCGGCGAGAAGGAGCCATCCCGCATGTCCACCTGGTTGATCACCGGATGCTCGACCGGACTCGGTCGTGCGCTTGCCGAAGCCGCCATCGGGGCCGGCCACAACGCGGTCGTCACGGCGCGCGACGTCGCGAAGGTCGCCGACCTGGCGTCCGGCGCGCCGGATCGGGTGCTCGCGGCCGCCCTCGATGTCACCAACCCCGCGCAGGTCGTCTCGGCCGTGCGGCAGGCCCACGAGCGGTTCGGCCGCATCGACGTATTGGTGAACAACGCCGGTTACGGTTACCGCGCCGCGATCGAGGAGGGCGACGACGCCGATGTGCGCACCCTGTTCGAGACGCACTTCTTCGGCACGGTCTCGATGATCAAAGCGGTGCTGCCCGGCATGCGGGCCCGTCGCAGTGGGGCGATCGTCAACATCTCCTCGATCGGCGCAACGGTGACCCCGGTGGGCTCCGGCTACTACGCGGCGGCCAAGGCCGCCATCGAAGGGATGA
>NZ_LZIX01000143.1:0-13003 GCF_001666955.1 Mycobacterium sp. E735
CACGCCCACGGGCGCCTCGGTGTCAGCACCCCCCACACGGCGGCGGGCAGGACGATCGACACCCCGACGCAGACACCACCCGAGGGAGGGGGCGCCACCGCCGCGTCCAACGGGCCGGCGGATCCGCAGACCGAGGACGAACCCGCGGTGCCCCCGCTTCCCCCCGGAGCGCCCGACGGGGTCGTGGGCGTCGCGCCACACGCGACGCTCATCTCAATCCGCCAGTCGTCCAGGGCATTCGAGCCCGTCAACCCCGGACCGGGCGATCCCAACTCCGATGAGAAGGTCAAGGCCGGCACGCTCAACACGGTGGCGCGCGCGGTGGTGCACGCCGCCAACATGGGCGCGAAGGTGATCAACATTTCGGTCACCGCATGCCTGCCCGCCGCGGCCCCCGCCGATCAACGCGCCTTGGGCGCGGCATTGTGGTACGCCGCCACCGTCAAGGATGCCGTGGTGGTGGCCGCGGCCGGGAACGACGGGGAAGCCGGTTGCAACAACAACCCGATGTATGACCCGCTGGAACCGTCGGACCCCCGCGACTGGCATCAGGTCAAGGTTGTCTCGTCGCCGTCGTGGTTCTCCGACTATGTCCTGTCGGTCGGCGCGGTCGATGCCACCGGCGCCGCGCTCGACAAGAGCATGTCGGGCCCCTGGGTTGCCGTCGCCGGGCCCGGCACCCACATCATGGGTCTGTCGCCCCAGGGCGGCGGGCCGGTCAACGCCTACCCCCCGTCGAGGCCGGGCGAAAAGAACATGCCGTTCTGGGGCACCAGCTTTTCCGCCGCCTACGTCAGCGGCGTCGCCGCCCTGGTTCGCGCGAAATTCCCCGACCTGAGCGCGCATCAGGTGATCAACAGGATCGTCCAGTCGGCGCACAATCCGCCCGCCGGCGTGGACAACAAGGTCGGCTACGGACTGGTCGATCCCGTTGCGGCACTTACGTTCAACATCCCGCCGGGTGACAAGATGCCCCCGGGCGCTCAGAGCCGGGTGATCAGGCCCGCCCCACCCCCACCGCCCGCGGACCACCGCGCGCGCAACATCGCCATCGGGTTCATCGGCGCGGTCGCCGCCGGTGTGCTCGTCGCCGCGATCGCGGCCCGATTGAGGCGGGCGCGGTGAGTTCCAAGCTGACCGGGTTCAGCCAGGGCAGCAACCGGCGGGTCCTCGGGGTGTGGGTGGTGTTCCTGCTCGCCGTGGCGAGTTGGGCCGTGGGCGGATACATCGGTGCGGCCGTCGCGGTGGTGGTCGGCGCCGCCGTGGTGTTCGTGCGGTGGTGGGGCCAGCCCGCGTGGTCATGGATCGTGCTGTGGCGGCGCGGACGACGCCCGATTCGCTGGGACGCGCCGATCACGGTGGCCAACAACCGATCCGGGGGTGGGGTCCGGGTGCAGGACGGTGTCGCGGTGGTGGCCGTGCAGCTGCTCGGCAGGGCGCACCAGGCCACCATGGTGACCGGTTCGGTGACGGTCGAGACCGACAACGTCATCGACGTCGTCGAATTGGTGCCGATGCTGCGCCAGGCGCTGGGCCTGCAGCTCGATTCGATCAGCGTCGTCTCGCTCGGTTCCCGGCACGGCAACATCGGGGACTACCCACGCGTGTACGACTCGGAGATCGGCACCCCGCCATATGCGGGCCGGCGCGAAACCTGGCTGATCATGCGGTTGTCGATCATCGACAACACCCAGGCGCTCCGCTGGCGCACAACCGTTGGTGCGACGGCGATTTCGGTGGCGCAGCGCATCGCCGGACTGCTGCGCTGCCAGGGATTGCGGGCGAAGGTGGCCACGGCCACCGACCTGGCCGAGCTCGACCGCAGGCTGGGGTGTGACGCCATCGAGGGGGACACGCAGCGGTGGAAGGCCATCCGCGGAGAGGCGGGCTGGATGACGACATACGCGTATCCCGCCGAGGCGATCACGTCGCGCGTCCTGTCTCAGGCGTGGACGCTGCGCGCCGACGAGGTCATCCAGAACGTGACCGTCTACCCGGACGCGACCTGCACCGCCACCATCACCGTGCGCACACCGACGCCGGCTCCCACCCCGCCCAGCGTGATCTTGCGCCGACTCAACGGCGAGCAGGCCGCCGCCGCGGCGGCCAACATGTGCGGCCCCCGGCCCTACCTGCGGGCGCTGCGGCCCAGCCCGCTGCCCGAACACCTGCTCACCGAGATCGGCCCCTCGGGCGTGCTGATCGGCAAGCTGAGCAACGGGGACCGGCTACTGATCCCGGTCACCGACGCCGGTGAGCTGTCACGGATTTTCGTGGCCGCCGACGACCCGGTCGCCAAGCGGATCGTGATTCGCACGGCCGGCGCGGGGGAACGGGTGTGCGTGCACACCCGCGACGTGACCCGCTGGGCCACCGTGCGGATGCCGGAAATCAGCGTGGTCAGCGCGCCACGCCCCGCACCGCGCACCACCGTCAGCGTCGTGGAGCACCTCGCCCCGATCTCGCCCACGCCGCGGCCCGCGACCGTGATCACCATCGCCCCGTCGGGCACGAGGCTCCCCGAGGGGCACCGGCACAACTTCGAGGTGATCATCGAGCAGGTGGGCCCCGCGACGGTGCGGGTCCACGCGGCGGGCAAGGACTGGGTCGCCGAGATGGACATGTTCCGGGCCGAAAACCGCTATGTGAGTCTCGAGCCGGTCACCATGTCCGCCGGCATCTGAAACGTCAAGAGTCAAAAGGCATCCGGATGAGCGCACACGATGGGTGATTTGCAAACTGCCCGTAGGCATTTCGACCGCGCCATGACGGTCAAGAGCAGGCAGGGCCGGGCCGCGGCGTTGCCCGACTTCGTCGCGGCCACCGACGCCGATCCGTCGATGGCCGACGCGTGGCTGGGCCGCATCGCCTGCGGCGACAACGACCTGGCCTCGCTGAAGAAGCTGTACGCCACCAGTGAATGGTTGCACCGCGAGACCACCCGCATCGGGCAGACGCTCGCCGCGGAGATTCAGCTGGGTCCCTACATCGGCATCACGGTGACCGACGCATCCCAGGTGGGCCTGGCGTTGTCGTCGGCGCTGACGATCGCCGGGGAATACGCCGAGGCCGACAGGCTGCTGGCCAATCGGGACCTGCTGGATTCGTGGGCCAACTATCAGTGGCACCAATTGGCCCGCGCCTTCCTGATGTACACCACGCAGCGCTGGCCGGACGTGTTGTTGGCCGCTGCCGAGGAGCTGCCCCCGCAAGCCATCGTCATGTCCGCCGTGACGGCGTCGATCTGCGCGCTGGCGGCCCACGCCGCCGCGCATCTCGGGCAGGGCCGGGTCGCGCTGGACTGGCTCGACCGCGTCGACGTGATCGGACAGACCAACGCGTCGGGCCGGTTCGACGCGGATGTGCTGACCGCGTCGATCGGGCCGGCCGACATCCCGCTGCTGGTCGCCGACCTTGCCTATGTGCGCGGGATGGTGCACCGCCAGCTGCGGGAGGAGGACAAGGCCCAGGTCTGGCTGTCGAAGGCGACCATCAACGGCGTCCTGACCGACCCCGCCAAGGAGGCATTGGCCGACCCCAACCTGCACCTGGTCGTCACCGACGAGGAATCCATCGCCAGCCGCACCGATCGGTGGGACGCGTCGACGGCCAAGAGCCGCGACGAGCTCCACGATGACGCAACCGCCGAGCGGCGCGCCGAGCTGCTCGCCGAGGGCCGCGCGCTGCTGGCCAAGCAGGTCGGGCTGGCGGCGGTCAAGCAGGCCGTGTCCGCGCTCGAAGACCAGCTCGAAGTGCGCATGATGCGCCTCGAGCACGGGCTGCCGGTCGAGGGGCAGACCAACCACATGCTGCTGGTCGGGCCTCCCGGCACCGGTAAGACCACCACCGCCGAGGCGCTGGGCAAGATCTACGCAGGCATGGGCATCGTGCGCCACCCCGAGATCCGGGAGGTGCGTCGCTCGGACTTCTGCGGGCACTTCATCGGTGAGTCGGGGCCCAAGACCAACGAGCTGATCGAAAAGTCGCTGGGCCGAATCATTTTCATGGACGAGTTCTATTCGCTGATCGAACGCCACCAGGACGGCACGCCGGACATGATCGGCATGGAGGCCGTCAACCAGCTCCTGGTCGCGCTGGAGGCGCACCGCTTCGACTTCTGTTTCATCGGTGCGGGTTACGAGGACCAGGTGGACGAATTCCTCACCGTGAACCCGGGTTTGGCCGGCCGGTTCAACCGCAAGCTGCGGTTCGAGTCCTATTCCCCGGCCGAGATCGTCGAGATCGGGCAGCGCTATGCCGCGCCGCGCGCCAGCATGCTCGACGACGAGGCGCGGGCGACTTTCCTGGACGCGGCCACCACCATTCGCAACTACACGACGCCCGGCGGGCGGCACGGCATCGACGCCATGCAGAACGGCCGGTTCGCCCGCAACGTGATCGAACGCGCGGAGGGTTTCCGCGACACCCGCGTGGTCGCGCAGAAGCGTGCGGGCCAACCGGTGACGGTCGAGGATCTGCAGATCATCACCGCCCCCGACATCGAGGCCGCGGTGCGAAGCGTGTGTTCGGACAACCGTGACATGGCGGCCATCGTCTGGTAATCGGCGCCGCCGCAAAAAGCGTCCTGGACTTGGCCCCGGAAGCTTAGGATGCTCGCAGGCCCGCGGCCAACGAGTGCAGCCGCCGCGGTGAAGCGATTGGAGTGTCCCGCGGTGCACCGTATCTTCGGAATCACGGTGGCGCTCATGTTCGTAGTGCTCACCGCGCCACCCGCGGCCGCGGTCGCCCCACCCTCGATAGACCCGGGCGCGGTGCCGCCGGATGCGACGGGGCCCGACCAGCCCCTGGAGCAGCGCCGCGTCTGCCGGGCGCCATTGACGTTGCCGGGCACCAACTTTCACGATCCACCGTGGGCCAACGCCTACCTGGGCGTCGGCCCGGCGCAGAGGTTCGCCACCGGTGCAGGCGTGACGGTGGCCGTGATCGACACCGGTGTGGACGGCTCGCCGCGGGTTCCGGCGGAACCGGGGGGCGACTTCGTGGTGCCCGGCGGCGACGGCCTCTCCGATTGCGATGCCCACGGGACGCTCACGGCGTCCCTCATCGCCGGCCGGCCCTCGCTCACCGACGGCTTCGTCGGCGTCGCGCCCGACGCGCGGCTGATCTCGGTGCGCCAGACGTCGGAGGCCTTCGAGCCGAAGGACAACCAGGCCGACCAGAACGACCCCAACGCGTCACCGGCGGCCGGCTCCGTCCGCAGCCTGGCCCGCGCGGTGGTGCACGCGGCCAACCTGGGCGCCGGCGTCATCAACATCAGCGAAGCGGCCTGCTTCAAGGTGCACAAACCGGTCGACGAGTCCACGCTGGGCGCGGCGCTCAACTACGCCGTGAACGTCAAGGGCGCCGTCGTCATCGTCGCGGCAGGCAACACCGGTGGTGATTGCTCGCAGAACCCGCCGCCCGACCCGTCCATGCCCAACGACCCCCGCGGCTGGGAACAGGTGCAGACCATCGTCACGCCGGCGTGGTACGCACCGCTGGTGCTGGCGATCGGGGGGGTCGGCAAGAACGGGGCGCCGAGCCCGTTCTCCATGCACGGGCCCTGGGTGGGCGCCGCGGCGCCGGCGGAGGACATCGTCGCCCTCGGTGACAACGGTGAGCCGGTGGACGCGTTGCCCGGCAAGGACGGTCCGGTGCCGATCGCCGGGACCTCCTTCGCCGCGGCCTACGTCTCCGGAGTGGCGGCGCTGCTCCGGCAGCGGTTTCCCGACCTTCCCCCGGCCCAGATCATCAACCGGATCACGGCCACGGCGCGGCACCCGGGCGGCGGCGCCGACGACGTGGTGGGCGCGGGCATCGTCGATGCCGTCGCCGCCCTGACGTGGGACCTCCCCGCTGGCCCCGCGAACGCCCCGTCGGTGAAACGGATCCAGCCCCCGGTGCCGGTGCCGGGACCCGACCACGGGCCGATCACCGTCGTGGCGTTGGGCATCGCCGGCCTGACCCTGGCCCTGGGGCTCGCCGCCCTGGCCGGACGAGCGCTGCGGCGGCGGTGACGACGATGAAATCGCTGCGCCTGAAGTTCAGCACCGCGTACGCGCTGTGGGTGGCTGTGCTGGCCCCGCCCTGCATCCTGCTGTTCCTGAAGACGCGCTACGTGTGGGCGGGTCCGGCCCTGGTGGCGGTGGCGGTGCTGCTGGCGCTGATCACTTTCCGGGGGCGGCGGTTGCTCGGCTGGGTCGCGGCCTTCTTCGCGTGGCTCGTGCGGCGGCGCCGGCCCCTGCTCGCGCCGTCGGAACCCGTCGTGGGGGCCACCGTCCAGCCGGGGGATCACGTCGCCGTGCGCTGGAAAGGCAAGGTTCTGGTCGCGGTCATCGAGCTGATCGCGCGCCCGTTCACCCCAACCGTCATCGTCGACGGTAAGGCGCATACCGACGACGTGGTGGACACCCGGTTACTGGAGCAGTTGTTGTCGGTGCACTGTCCCGACCTGGAGGCGGACGTCGTCTCGGCGGGCCACCGCGTCGCCAGGACCGCGGCGGCGGACGTGGTCGACCTGTACGAGCAGGCGATCGGGGCCGACCCGGCACCGGCCCACCGCCGGACGTGGATCATCGTGCGCGCCGACCCCCGCCGCGCCCGGAAGTCGGCCGGGCGGCGCGACGCCGGCGTCGCCGGCCTGGTCCGGTACCTCGTCGCTTCGACGACGCGGATCGCCGACGAACTTTCCCGCCACGGGGTCGACGCCGTATGCGGGCGCAGCTTCGACGACTTCGACCGCGCGACAGACATCGGTTTCGAACGGGAGAAGTGGTCGACGATCAAGGGGCGCAACAGCTTCACCACCGCGTACACCGCGCCCGGCGGCCCGGACGTGTGGTGGTCGGCGCCCGCCGACCACACCATCACCCGGGTCCGGGTCGCGCCCGGGGTCGCACCCGAGTCCACGGTGCTGCTCACGACACCGGACAAGCCGAAGAAGCGGCGGGGATTCGCCAGGGTGGCTGGCGGCCAGCGCGCCGCGCTGCAGGCACAGATCCTCGTCTCCGACCGCCACCATCAGCTGCCGATCGGATCGGCGGGGGTGCTGGTCGGCGAGACGGCGAGCCACTACCCGGTCTATCTGCCGTTCGACGACGTCGACACGAGCGTCAACCTGGGGGACGCCAGGGTCTTCACCCAGTTCGTCCTGCGGGCAGCGGCCGCGGGCGGGACCGTCACGCTGGGACCGCACTTCCGCCCGTTCGCCGAGCTCGTCGGCGCGCACATCGGGCCGGAGGCGAAGGTGGCGTGGCCGAACGCGACGAGCTACCTCGGCCGTCACCCCGGGGTCGACCGGGTCACGTTGCGCCACAACATGGTCAGCACCCCCCGGCATCGGCAGCTGCCGATCCTGCCCGTCTCTCCGCCCGGGGAGGGCCGCTACGAGCAGGCCTTGCCCGGTGCCGGCAGGACGGCTTCCTGAGCCCCGCTCGGCGGCCACCTTCGACGCGCGCGATCGGCGACGGCGCCCTAGACTCGAGCCCGGTTGTGGACCGAGGGCGGCGGCCCACGCGGCAAGACTCGACCGAGGTTAAGGACCTTGTCCCATGAGCACACTTCCCATCAGCCCGGACGCGCACCCACAGGTCGCGCAGGCGCTCGAGCATCTGCAACAGTTCAGTTCGGCCCTCGAGTCCCAGATGCGGCGGACGCACACCCAATCCTTCAGCGCCACAGACGAAGCCGAGACGGTCGAAGTGACCATCAACGGGCAGCGTTGCCTTGTCGGCCTGGACATCGAGGCCGGCCTGCTGCGCCTCGGCGCCCACACGGTGCAGCAACGCATCAACGAGGCGCTGGAGAAGGCGCAGGTTGGCGCCTCGACGGCTCTGCAGGCGCAGCAGGCGCAGCTGTTCGCCTCGCTGACCGAGCTGGCCGGTTCGCTGCAGCACACCGTCGGCTTGATCTGAACCGAACCGCGGCCACGAACGCGGGCCCGCTCCCGCCCGGGCGGGATACGGTCAGGGCGTGCAGCTTTTCGTCGTCGGTCCGCCCAGATCCGGGATAACGATCGTCACCCAGTTCCTCAATGACCACGAGGACATCAAGATCTTCGACGAGATCGATCTGATCCAGGTCGGTCGATACGGCGACTCGATGATCGGCACGCTTCAGGCATTTCTCCTCGAGCGTGGTGTCTACGACGACTACCGGGTTCGAGCCGCCGAATCATCCGACCCCGCCCGCGCGCTCACGGCCGTGATGACCGAGCTCGCCCGCCCCCACACCATCTGGGGCGAAAAGAACCCGCGGTACGCGACCCAACTCGGTGCGCTCAGGCGGTGCTTTCCGGACGCCGTGGTGGTCTTCGTCCTTCGGGACCCGCGTGAAGTGGTCAATTCCTGCCTGGTGCACCGAGATTCACCGCTGCGGGCGCCCACCGATTTCTGGATCAAGGACACCGTGGCGGAAGCCCTGGCCCTGGTGGACGGTTGCCTAGAGCCGCTGAGGGCCGGCGGGGCCGACCTTGCCGTCGTGCGCTACGAGGCCTTCACGGCGCAGCCGAAGGCGACGCTCGACGCCGCGCTCGGCGGGTGGGGCCTGACGTTTTCCGACGCGGACCCCACGCTCGCCCATCCGGCGCCCGAGACGGCCGGGGAGCACCAATTCTTCCGGGCCGGCGCGCCCCTGCCCTGGAAGACCGGCAACATGTCCCCGCTACATCGGGCGCGATCCACCAGGGACCGGGTCGACCCCGACGACCCGGTCTGGTCTGAGGTGGACGCGCTCGCGCGGGAGTTCGGTTATGACTGAACGCGTCTGAGACCCGCGAGGCTCAGACAGAAAGTGCGATCCCGCCCGCCGGGGAGGGGCTAAGCTCTTTGTGGAATATGGTCGACTTTGGGCAAGATGTCAGCGCCGTCGGGCGGGGCCCGGAACCCGTCGGGCGTCGCTCGCCGAACGATCTGTTGCGGGCGCGGCATCCCGCGGTTTGTTTCGTTTCCAACATCGGGGACGCCCTGCTGACGCTGCCGACGCTGCGGGCGCTGGGCGAAATGTTCACCGCCCCGCTGACGCTCGTTTGCCCCAAGGTCGCCTTCGATCTGTGCTTCCGGGAGGTAAGCGACCGCCACGTCGACACCACGGGATTGCCGCTGACCGGGCCACGGCCCTCGTCGCCGTCATCGCGAGGAGCACGCGATTACGACGCCCTGGCTTCGGAGATCGGGCCGGTCGATCTGTTTATCGACACGTTGACGTGGAACTCGTTGTCCGGCATCGTCGTTCGGCCATTGGTGGAGCGGCTGGCCCCCACGACGACCATCGGTTTCCCGACCGACTACGCCTACGACTTCGTCATCGCCAGAGAGGCGTGCCACTCCGCGGACCTGATGTTCGAGCTGGCCCGTCTTTTCGATCCCTCGTTGCGCATCGAGTCCTATGCGGGTCCGTTGCCGTTTCCGGCGCCCGTGCTGGAGAGCGCGCGATCGATGCGCGCCGCCGTGCCCGCGGGAACCAAGGTGCTCGTCGTGCACGCCGACACCGACTGGGCCGAGAAACGGTGGCCCATCACCAGGTTCATCGATCTGCTGGACCGGTTCCTGGCGCTGCACCGTGACTATGTGGTCTGGGTCGTCGGGATGGGACACGAGGAACTCAACGTCGGCCGCGAGGGCGACCGCGTCTTCCCGCATCTCGGGCTACCGCTGGACCTGACGATGGCCATGGTCGCCAACGCGGACCTCTTCCTCGGGGTCGATTCGTCCATGCTGCATGCCGCCGATCTGGCGCGGGTTCCCGGCGTCGGCCTCTTCGGCCCGACGCGGGCCGCCACGTGGGGATTCCGCTTCGGCCCGCACCGGCATGTCGACGCCCCGACCATGGCCGAGGTCACGGTCGGGGATGCGCTGGACGCGATGAACGACCTTGCCGACGAGCGGATTTAACCCGACGCAGGTCCGCCTCAACGGCGCTCCGCCCCGGCATCGGTGGGGCCGCCGCGATCGAGGCCCGCTCAAATTGGCGCTGCCCCACGGCTCCCGGGCGGTTTAAGCTCGGGCCAAGGATGGTGTCAGGTTGAGCGAATTCACGGTTCTCCAGGACGGGCACTCGGTACGAGTCCAGCCCGGCCTGCTGAATGATCTGCTGCGGGCGGAACGGCCCACGGTCTATTTCTCCACGCTCATCGGGGATTCGGTGCTGACGCTGCCCACGCTGCGGGCGCTGGGCGAGATGTTCGACGCCCCACTCACTTTGCTTTGCCCCAAAATCGCCTTCGACCTCTGCTTCCGCGAGGTCGAATCGCGTCTGGTGGACATCACGGGATCGCCCCCGGTGGGCCCGGCGCTGGGGCCGCCGTCGAACCGCGGCCTCGATTACGACACCCTGGCGGCGGAGATCGGCCCCGTCGACGTCTTCATCAACGCAGTGCCGTGGGATGTCCCGTCGAACGTTTTCGTTCGTCCCCTTCGGCAACGCCTGGCGCCCACGACCAGCATCGGTTTTCCAACCGGAGACACCTACGACGTCGTGATCCCCAGGGACGTGCCGCACTCGGCCGACCTGACGTTCAAATTGGCGCGCCTGTTCGATCCGTCCGCCCGGATCGAGACGTATGCCCGGCCGGTGCCCATCCCACCCGCTGCCCAAGAGCAGGTTCGAGCCATCCGTGCCGCGCTGCCGCCGGGCGTCAAGGTGCTCGCCGTGCACGCCGACACCACCTGGGCCAAGAAGCGATGGCCGGTTACCAGGTTTGTCGACTTGCTGGACCGGTTCCTGGCGCGTCATCGCGATTTCGTGGCGTGGGTGGTCGGAATGGGGGACGAGGATCTCGATGTCGGTCGCGAGAGCGACCGCGTCTTTTCGCACCTCGGGTTGCCGCTCGACGTTGCGATGGGGATGGTCAGCGGCGCAGACCTTTTCGTCGGTGTCGACTCCTGCATGTTGCACGCCGCCGACCTGGCCCGGGTTCCCGGTGTGGGCCTCTTCAGCCCGACGCGGCCCGCGGTCTGGGGGTTCAGATTCGCGCCCCACCGGCACGTCTACGGAGGCAGCATGGCGGACATCACGGTGGACGAGGTGCTCGAGGCGATGGAAGGCCTCGTCGGTGCCTCGACGCCAGCACGCAACGGCAGGCCTGCGGTGGCACCGCCCGAAACGCCCGAGGGTGAGCTCCTGTCAGCCGTGCGACGCTTCCACGACAGCGCCGTGTCATGGCACGGCGAGGAACCCCAAGGCTCCCCCGAGGGCGGCAGCGTCGCAACGACCGCGCTTCGCCTGCACACGATGAATTTCGGCCTGTGGCATCACGAAGACGCGGTTCGGCGTCCCGGCGTGGACGACCACGAGGTGGCCCGGATCAAGCGTCGCATCGACGACCTCAACGCGCGGCGCAACGCGGCCATCGAAGAGATCGACGCGACCCTGCTGGGCAGCCTCGAACCGAATCCGACCGCGCCGCTGCACACGGAGACGCCCGGAACGATCGTCGACCGGCTTTCCGTTCTCGCGCTGCGGATCTCGCACACCGCGCCGGCCGAGGATCCGGATTCTCGCCGTTCGGTCCTCGAAGAGCAGTACGACGACCTCTTCGGCGGCCTCGAGCGGTTCCTGACCGGCTTGCGCGCCGGCGAACTCCGATTCAAGGTGTACCGGCAGTTCAAGGCCGCCGGGCATCGCGGTTACTGCGACCTGTACGAGACCCGGCAGGCGTGACGGCTGTGCACCTCCGGTGCGCGCCATCGTCAATACGCCGCCGCTTCCCACCAGTCTTTCCAATTCAGGAAGGGGTCCCTGTGTTCCTCGTACTGGAGGTGCAGCGCTAGCGAGGGAATCGGCGTGAACAGCGCTACCTGCTCCCGCCAGATCTTATTGATGGTGGACGCCTCGAAAATATGATTGGCCTGGCCGTAGGGCGTGCTCGAATAACGTGCAAGCCGTTCGAAAAGCGCCCAGTTCCTGCGCAGCGTCTCGATTTCCACCCAGCACGTATTGGTGGTGTGCGTGTTCGTGCGCCAGTGCCTCCGCGTGCCGTACAGCACCCGGCAATTCTCTTGGCTGAAAATCATCCCCCAATAGTTCTTGGGATCGTCATACGGATGCAGCGCGACTTCTTGTCCGCCGAACTTCTCTCTGAACAACTCATGCGCCTCGACCATCTCCTGGATGGCCGACGCGGTGTGCAGGTAGTCGTCCTCGACCAGGTAGACGACCTCGCGGCCGTCGTCACGAGCGCGAGAGAACGACGTCAAGCAGGAGGCGTTGTAACCGCGCTCTTCGAGAGGGACGAATTCGACCCGTTGTTCGCACTTTTCGAGGATGCGGTGCAGCGTCGCGACCACATCCGGCGACGAGTGATCATCGAAGACCCGCAGGATGACGTCGGCGTCGGCCCGGTTGATCGCCGTCACCAACGACTGCGTACAGCGCAACATGATCTCACTCTTGGGAGCGCCGACGTAGCGGTGCGCGCCGTGCACGCTCGAGTCGGAATGCGTCTGTAGATGGATGTCGAGTTGCATGATCGCGGGTAGCTTAACGCGGCCCGGCGCCGTCGCATTGTTCCTGAGCGGCTCTGAAAATTGTTAGTGTTGCGCGGTGAGTCTGCTCTGGTTCACGAACGCTCCCGATGCCGGGGTAATGCGATACCACTCCGAATTGGACTGGCGACGAAATTTCGTGGGCGAACTCAAAATGCGTCAGGTCACCGTCGTGCTCGACGTCGGTGCCAACTCGGGGCAATATGCCCAGGGCATTCGGGAAGCCGGCTACGCGGGCCGCATTGTTTCCCTCGAACCGCTCTCGACGCCATTCTCCGTGTTGGAAAGATCGGCCGCCCTGGACCCGGCAAGGGATTGCCGCCAGTGCGCCCTGGGTGATCGCGATGACACGGTGCCGATGAACGTCGCGGGCAACGCGGGGCAGAGCAGTTCGCTGCTTCCGATGCTGAAAGCTCATCGCGACGCGTTGCCGTCGGCGAACTACATCGGCACCGAGGAGGTGGCCCTCCGTCGACTCGATTCCCTGGCGCCCGAGCTCTTGCTGCCCGACGACGTGGCAT
>NZ_LZIX01000144.1:0-7332 GCF_001666955.1 Mycobacterium sp. E735
AGGTGGTGGGCGAGCTGGCGCCGCTGGAGCTGCCCGAGGTGGAGTTGTTGCGCCGGGAGCGGTTGGCGGTGCGCTGACATGCGGAATGACATCGCGAGAAGCGGGCGGCGGGGTTTGGCGAGCGGCAGTGCCCTGCTAGTCGCGGCCGCATTGATCACACCGGTGCCGGCGCACGCGACGCCCGAGGTGCCGAGCGGTCGATACACGGTGCTCTATACCGACAGTGACAAGACGACCACATGGCTTTTCGCCCCCTGCGGATCGGACTGCACGCTGGCGACCTCGCAGGACGGCGGGACGTTCGTCATCAGCTGGGAGTTCGACCTCGCGAACGGACGCTGGACCCACAGCGGCGCGACGCAGGCACCGTGCGCGAATGGAACAACGGTTCCGGCAACCGTCGACTACAGCTTCGACGCCGTGTCGCTTGCCGGTGAGGGCCGGACGACCACGTCAGACGGGTGTGGCGGTCCAGGCTCGACGGTCACCCGGCCGTTCCGATTGACCAAGACCTGAGCCGTCTCAGACCATCGCCCGGCGGCCGGCGAGCGCCCGGCCCAGCGTCAGTTCGTCGGCGAACTCCAGGTCCCCGCCCATCGGCAGCCCGGACGCGATCCGCGTCACGGTCAGCCCCGGGATGTCGCGCAGCATCCGGACCAGGTAAGTGGCGGTGGCCTCGCCCTCGGTGTTCGGGTCGGTGGCGATGATCACCTCGCTGATGTCGACGTCGTCGACCCGCTCCCCGATCCGGCTCAGCAGTTCGCGGATCCGCAACTGCTCGGGCCCCACCCCGGACAACGGATCCAGCGCGCCGCCCAGCACGTGGTAGCGGCCGCGGAATTCGCGGGTGCGCTCGACGGCCTGCACATCCTTGGGTTCCTCGACGACGCACACCAGCGAGCCGTCCCGACGAGGGTCCGAACAGATTCGGCACCGCTCGTTGTCGGAGACGTTGCCGCACACCGCACAGAACCGCACGCCGTCGCGCACCTTGCCCAGCGCCGCGGTCAGCCGATCGATGTCCGGCGGTTCGACCGACAGCAGGTGGAAGGCGATGCGCTGGGCGCTCTTGGGCCCGATGCCCGGCAGCTTGCCGAGCTCGTCGATCAAATCCTGGACCGGTCCTTCAAACATGTTCGACGATCTACAGCTCCGGCGCCTGCGCCGGCGGCTGTCCCGGCGGCGGCCCGCCGAAACCGCCGGCCAGCGCCCCCAGCCGCTCCTGCGCCATCCGGGTGACCTGCGTGGAGGCGTCGGCCATGGCGCCGACGATCAAGTCCTGCAGCGTCTCGACGTCGCCGGGGTCGACCACCTTGGGATCGATCTGCACCGCGACCACCTCGCCGCTGCCCTTCACCGTCACCCTGACCAAGCCACCGCCGGCCTGCCCGTGTATCTCGGCGTTGGCGAGCTGTTGCTGGGCCTCCATCAACTTCTGCTGCATCTGCTGCGCCTGGGCCAGCAGCGCCGACATGTCGCCTCCGGGTTGCATGACAGTCCCCTCGCATCTTGGTCTCGAGTTGGTTTCGCCTGCGTGTATCCGGCGATTCGAAACACCCAGCGTAGACCGCGCGAAGCTACCTTTGCGCCGTGGACCTACGAGTGAGCAGGCGTGTCGGCATCAGGATGGTCATCGGTGCGCTGGTTGCCGCTTCGGCGGCGATCACCCCGACCGCGACCCCGGCCGCGTGGGCGGTCCCGTCCAACATCGCCGGCATGGTGGTCTTCATCGACCCCGGCCACAACGGCTCCAACGACGCGTCCATCAGCCGTCAGGTGCCCACCGGTCGCGGCGGTACCAAGGACTGCCAGGCGAGCGGAACGTCGACCAACAGCGGTTATCAGGAGCACACCTTCACCTGGGACACGGCGCTGCGGGTTCGTGCGGAGTTGAACGCCCTGGGCGTGCGGACCGCGATGGCCCGCGGCAACGACACCGGGCTGGGACCCTGCGTCGACGAGCGCGCCAACATGGCCAACGCGTTGCATCCCAACGCGGTCCTGAGCATCCACGCCGACGGCGGCCCCGCATCTGGCCGCGGATTCCACGTCAACTACTCGGCCCCGCCGCTGAACCAGGTGCAGGCCGGGCCGTCGGTGCAGTACGCCAGGATCATGCGCGACCAGATGCAGGCCTCCGGCATCCCGCCCGCCAACTACATCGGCCAGAGCGGGTTGTACGGGCGCTCGGATTTGGCCGGGCTGAACCTGGCGCAGTACCCGTCGATCCTGGTCGAGTGCGGCAACATGAAGAACCCCGCGGACTCGGCGCTGATGGAGTCGGCCGAGGGCAGGCAGAAATACGCCGACGCGATGGTCCGCGGCGTCGCGGGTTTCCTGGCCTCTCAGGGCCAGGCGCGCTAGGCCCGCAAGCCGGCCCTTCCCCGACGGCGACGCTTCGAACCCGGGCCGCCTGACCAATCGCGGCTTAACTCCGGGCTAACTCACTCGTCACCCAGAAGAATTTGCCTCAACGCGGCGCGCGCGGAGGTGACCTTCTGTAGGGTCTGTTTTACGCATGTCGACTTGCGGTGTGGGAGAACCGATGATCAATCCGTCGACAACGACAACGACAACTTGTTTGTCGCGGCCGACGACCGGCGCGCGACGGCTTCTGACCGGCGTTCGCCGAGATTTCAGCCAACTGTCGACCGGCAGGAAGCGCGGCCATCCGCGCTGCACGTCTCCACCCATCGCGACTCCGGGGCGTTCCCGCACGGATGTGGGGTGCGGACTCGGGGTCACCGCGGGCTCCACAGCCGGCCCTCATTTGCTTGGGCGTCAATTCAGCAAAGCACCGCAGCCGATGGTCGAGGCCGCCGAACGATCAGGATTCGTACGCACTCACCGCCCCGTCGGATAAGAAGAGGGTGGACGGCCGTGGAGACATCGGGTTTCACTTCCACTGCTGTTATCGGCATGGCCTGCCGCCTGCCGGGGGGCATCGACTCTCCCGAACGGTTGTGGGAGGCGCTGCTGCGCGGGGATGACCTGGTCACCGAGGTGCCCCCGGACCGGTGGGACGCCGACGAATATTACGACCCCCAGCCGGGAGTGCCGGGCCGCTCGGTGACGAAGTGGGGCGGATTCCTCGACGACGTCGCCGGTTTCGATTGCGAGTTCTTCGGGATCAACGAGCGCGAAGCCACCGCGATCGACCCCCAGCACCGGCTGCTGCTGGAAACCTCATGGGAGGCCATGGAACACGCCGGCCTCACCCCAGAGACCATGGCCGAGTCGCGCACGGGCGTGTTCGTGGGTCTGACCCACGGCGACTACCAACTGCTGGCCGCCGACGCGCACGCCGTGGAGGGGCCGTACGGATTCTCCGGCAGCAGCTTCAGTTTGGCGTCCGGCCGCATCGCGTACGCGTTGGGCGTGCACGGCCCGGCGGTCACGGTGGACACCGCTTGTTCGTCCGGTCTGACCGCGGTGCACCTGGCCTGTCGCAGCCTCGGTGACGGTGAAAGCGACCTCGCCCTGGCGGGCGGCGCAACCGTGATCCTCGATCCGCGCAAGTTCGTCGCGGGCTCCGCGGAAGGCATGCTGTCTCCCACCGGGAGATGTCATGCGTTCGACGTCGAGGCGGACGGATTCGCGTCCTCCGAAGGCTGTGTCGTGTTGCTACTCAAGCGATTAGGCGACGCGCTGCGCGACGGCGACCGAATTCTGGCGGTCATCCGCGGCACCGCGGCCAACCAAGACGGCCACACCGTCAACATCGCCACCCCGTCGGCCGCGGCGCAGACCGCGGTGTATCGGGCGGCGTTGGCCGCCGCCGGCGTCGACGCCGCCAGCATCGGCATGGTGGAGGCTCACGGAACCGGCACGCCGATCGGCGACCCGATCGAATACGCCGGCCTGACCGAGGTCTATGGCATCGAGGGTCCCTGCGCGCTGGGCGCGGTGAAAACCAATCTCGGGCATGCCCAGGCGGCCGCCGGTGCGCTGGGCCTGATGAAAACCATCCTTGCCCTGCAACACGGCATGGTGCCCCGGAATCTGCATTTCACCAAGCTGCCCGATCCGCTGGCCGCCATCAAGACCCAACTCTTTGTGCCACAGACGGTTTCGCCGTGGCCCCGCGACGGCGGTCATCCCCGGCGGGCGGCGGTGTCGTCGTACGGGCTATCCGGCACCAACGCTCACGCGATCGTCGAGCAGGCACCTGAACCCGCTGCAGTGCAAGCTGTTTCGGTGGATTCGGCGCCGGCCGATTCTCTGATGTTCCCGCTGTCATCCAGCTCCGCCGACGAGCTGCGCCGCACCGCGGGCAGGCTGGCCGACTGGGTGGCGGCACACGAGGATGTGCAATTACCGGATCTGGCGTACACCCTGGCGCGCCGGCGCGCGCACCGCCCGGTACGTAGCGCCGTCATTGCGGGCAACCGTCCGGAACTGATTGCGGCCCTGCGAGATGTGGCCGCCGGCGACGGTCCGTGCCCGGCCGCGATCGGGCACGACGACAGGGGGCCGGTGTGGGTGTTCTCCGGCCAGGGATCGCAGTGGGCCCAGATGGGCGCCGAATTGCTGGCCACCGAACCGGTTTTCGCCGCAACCGTCGCCGAGGCCGAGCCGTTGATCGCGCACGAGGCCGGGTTTTCGGTGACCGAGGCGATGACCGCGGCGCAGACCGTGACCGGTATCGACCGGATACAACCGACCCTGTTCACCATGCAGGTCGCGCTCGCCGCCACCTTGCGCTCGTACGGGGCGCGCCCGGGCGCGGTGATCGGACATTCCCTCGGTGAGGTCGCCGCGGCCGTCGTCGCCGGAGCCCTATCGCTGGACGACGGGGTGCGCGTCATTTGCCGGCGCTCGCGGCTGATGTCCGGCATCGCCGGATCCGGCGCGATGGCGTCGGTGGAACTGCCTGCACAGCAGGTGCTTTCGGAGTTCATCACCCGCGGCGTCGACGACGCGGTGGTGGCGGTGGTCGCCTCGCCGCAGTCCACGGTGATCGGCGGCGCCACCCAAACCGTTCGCGATCTGGTCGCGGCCTGGGAGCTGCAAGATGTGCTGGCCCGCGAGATCGCCGTCGACGTTGCGTCACACTCCCCGCAGGTCGATCCGATCCTCGACGACCTGGCGGACGCACTCACCGACCTCCGGCCGATGCCGCCGGATATCCCCTTCTACTCGGCCACCCTGTACGACGCGCGTGAGCGGCCGGTGTGCGATGCCGACTACTGGGTGCAAAACCTCCGCCAGATGGTGCGGTTTGCACCGGCGGTACGGGCCGCCCTGGAAGAGGGTTACCGGGTCTTCGCGGAACTGGCGCCGCACCCGCTGCTCACCCATGCGATCGAGCAGTCCGCCCGCAGTCTCGACATGCCGCTGGCCGCCCTAGCCGTCATGCGCCGCGGCCAAGCGCTGCCATCCGGGCTGGGCAGTTTCGTAGCCGACCTGCACAGCGCGGGTGCCGCGGTGGACTTCTCGTTGCTCTACCCCGATGGCCGGCTGGTGGACGCGCCGCTGCCGACCTGGGCCCACCGGCCCCTGTTGTTGCGCCGCGGTGATCACGGATCGCCGACGCACGGTCGCAGCATTTCGGTCCATCCACTGTTGGGTGCCCACGTGCGTTTGTTGGAAGAACCGGAACGCCACGTCTGGCAGGCCGAGGCGGGAACCTCCACCCAGCCCTGGCTGGGTGATCACCGAATCCGGAATGTTCCGGTCCTGCCGGCGGCGGCGTACTGCGAGATGGCGCTGAGCGCCGCGCGCGTCATGCTCGGCGACGGCGCCGAGGTCCATGATCTGCGCTTCGACCGGGCGCTGCTGCTGGATCAGCAGACCACGGTCAGTACCTGGGCGGCGGCGTCGTCACCGAATGCCGCTGAGTTCGTGGTGGAGACCGAGGAACAGGGGAGGCACGCGACGGCGGTCCTTCGCGCCGCGACGGGGCAGCAGGCGCCCGCGCGGAACACGTCCGCGCTGCTGGCCGCCCACCCGCACCGCGAGGACGGCGCCGAGGTGCGCCGCCGCCTGGACCGGCGAGGTGTTCAGTATGGCCGGGCGTTCAGCGGGCTGGTCGCCTTGCGTACCGGCGACGAGTCTCCCGATACGGTCCTCGCCGAGGTCGCACTGCCCGGTGAAATCCGTTCGCAGCAAGATGCTTACGGGTTCCACCCGGCGCTACTGGATGCGTGCTTCCAGTCCATCGCCGCTCACCCGCTGGTGCGTGACCTCGACGACGATGCGCTGGCGTTGCCGTTGGGGATCCGAGCACTCCGCCTCGACGGCGCCGCGCGCGGCGCCCGCTACTGCTACACCCGGGTGACCAAGGCGGATACGGCTGGCGTCGAGGCCGATCTCGACATCCTCGATGAGCATGGAACGACCCTTCTCTCGGTGCGGGGGCTGCGGCTGGGCACCGAGGCAACCGACAACGGCCACGCCGACCGGCTGCTGGCCCAACGGCTGCTGACGATCGACTGGCGGCACCGGGAGCTACCTGACGCCCAGTATGCCGCCGCCGGAACGTGGCTGCTGATCACCACCGCCGGTGACTTGGGCGCCGCGTTGACCGACGCGCTGAAAGCATCTGGTGCGCAGTGCATCACGATGTGCTGGCCACCGCACGCCGACCACGACGCGACGGCGCAACAGCTTCGAGACCATCTGCGTGCGGGCGGATTCAGCGGAATGGTGGTCCTGACGGGATCCGGAAACGGCGGCGCCGCGGACCAATCCCCCCGCCTGGGTTGTGAGTCCGTGCAACATCTGATTCGCGTCACCCGCGATCTGCCGGACTTCCCGGGCGAACTTCCGCGGCTCTATGTCGTTACCCGCAGCGCCCAGGCCGTGGTCGCCGGCGACGTGCCGGACCTGGAGCAGGCTGGGCTGCGGGGTTTGGTGCGGGTGATCGGCACCGAGAATCCGCACCTGCGGGTCACCCAGATCGATATGGACCAAAGCACCGACCCCGAGCAGCTGGCCCGGCAACTGCTCGGCGGCTCCGAGGAGGACGAGACCGCGTGGCGCCAGGACACCTGGTATGTCGCGCGGTTGTCCCCCACTCCGCTGTGCCCAGAAGAGCGACGAACCACAATCGCCGACCCGGGGCGTGACGGGATTCGCCTGCAGGTCCGTATACCCGGTGACCTTGAGTCGATGGAACTCGTTCTCCACGAACGGCGTTCACCGGGACCCGGGGAAATCGAGATCGCGGTCAGCGCCGCCGGCCTCACCGACCCCGACGTGCTGGCCGCGCTGGGCCAGGACACGCTCCGGGGCCTGGGCACCGATTTCGCCGGGACGGTGACGGCGGTCGGAGCAGGCGTCGCGGACCATACGGTCGGCGATCGAGTCGGAGGGTTGTGCGGCGGCGGC
>NZ_LZIX01000145.1:0-36270 GCF_001666955.1 Mycobacterium sp. E735
CGCATCATTGGCGCAACGGGCGCCTGCCGGAGACCGTCGAGTACAAAGAGCTGGAGGCAAACGACTTCAAGGACTGGCGGCTGAAGGTCTACGGTCTCGTCGAGCACCCGATGGAGTTCTCGCTCGAGGACCTGATGGCACTGCCCTACCACGAGCAGATCAGCCAGCACTTCTGCATCCAGGCCTGGTCGGGCGTCGCCAAATGGGGTGGCGTGCAGATGAAGACGATCATGGACATCGTCAAGCCGCTGCCGGAAGCCAACTGGGCGGTGTTCTATTCGATGGGCCTGGGCGCGACGGGCGGCATCTACTACAACGCCCATCACATCGGCCAGATGGACCACCACATGACCATGCTGGCCTACAAGATGAACGACCAACCTCTCCCCTACATGCACGGCAGGCCGCTGCGTCTGCGCAACGAATTGCAGCACGGCTTCAAGCTCGTGAAGTGGATCAAGGGGATCGAGTTCGTCGCCGACTACCGCGACATCGGCAGCGGTTACGGCGGCTACAGCGAGGACCACAAGTACTTCGGACGGCATCAGACGCTGTAGTCGGCGTCGACGCGTCGGTCGTTTGTCCCGACGGCATTCCGGGTAGCACAACTAAGCGGCCCAAAGGAATTGACCAGAGGAGACGCCCCCCATGACGCACAGCCCCGCTCACGCTCGGACCAGCCGCCGGGACTCGGCACGCCAGGCTGAACGCACGCCCGGGCTCGTCGTCATCGTGGCCGCCGCCCTGGCATTCGTGGTGTGCGTGGCGACCTTCGCACTCGGCCACGCCGGCGCGGGCGTCGCCGCGGCGATCGTTGCCCTGCTCGCGTTCGGTGCCGGGCTGGACTGGCTTGGCATGGACCGCAGGCGGACTCGCCAGGCGGAACGGGATTGGCCGATCGGCCACGCGGCGCGGTAGCCCCTATTGCAGAGCGGCCAGGTTCTTCACGGACTTCTCCACATCCGATCGAAGCACCCGGGCCACCAACCCGCCGATCGGCCCGCCGAGCAATCCGCCCCGCAGATCCGCCGTGAGATGAAAGTCGGTTCCGGGATCCTTGCTCGTGACCGTCATGGCCACCCCGAGCCGAATCCCCCCGCGACCGCGACCTTGCAGCTCAATCGCTTTCGGCTCGTCGTAGCGGGTCACCGTCCAGTGGATGACGTTGCGAAAGCCCTTGACCTTCACGCACGACGAGACGCAGGTGCCCTCCTCGATCTTGTCGGGAACGGGTCCGCGCCACCCGGCGAAAATCGTCATCCACTCGTCGAACCGACTCAGGTCGGACGCCAGCTTCCAGGCGGCCTCCGGATCCACCTCCGACGACACCGAGACATCTACACGTGCCAAGTTTCCCCGCTCCTCCCCGACGATGATCGCGGTCGGCGCCGGCACGGCAGCACAGGCGACCCGGCGCGCAACCCGCACTGAGTACCCGCAGACGACCGGGGCTATGCGTCGCGCCGGGGGCCCTAGGGCCAGGCCTCCTGCAGTTGTTGCGCCACGTCGATGATCTGCGCGGCCTGCGACTGCGGCGAGTCGATCTCCTCGGCGACGTACTGGGCGACGAACCGGCGGATTTCGCCGTCGACGCCGGCGAGGATGCGCAGCACCTCGCCGCGGAAGGACTTCGACGACACGTTGACGGTGATGTCGGAAGGCCGGGGCTTCGCGACGTCGACGATCAGCAACAGCGGCTCGGCGGCCCGCGCCGTGGCCCGCAATGCGATGTCTCCGGAGACGACGAACCGCTGCTTGTCGAGCCGGAGGTCGAGCAGCAGGTCGATCGACAACGGGATGTGGATGCTGAACGTGATGCTGTCACCCAGGCGGCGGGTGACCTTGGGCTCGTGGATCTTGACGTTGGCGCTGACCTTGGCGATTCCGCCGGGGCCCTGCGCGATGGGCTCCATGGCGAACTCGTTGCCGGCGATGTCGGCGAACGCGGCGGCGACACGCTCGGGAGTGACAGCGACCTCGAAGAATCTGCGACCAAACTCTTCGTAGGTGACAAAATCGTGAGTCTCCATAGGCTCATACCGTCTCACGCCGGCCGCCGGAACCGTCGCTGATCTGCACGCGTCGCGCAAATCCGCGACCACCACGGCTCGCCCGCCGGGATGGCCGGCGAGCCGTCGGATTGTGAGGCACGCCACACCCGGGGGGCTTCGATTCGATCCGACGGGCGGTCGCCTGGGAGGCTTGTTGGCTTGGGAGGTGTTTTCGATGTGCGCCCAGGAAGTTACCGAGAAGCGGTCGGCGTGGTGGCCCGCCGGCCTGCTCACGTGGCTCGGCGGCGGGCAATGGCGCGAACCCGCTGATCGCGGCGAGCGCTCCACGCACGCCGCCGAGACCGGCGCCGGCGCGGTGGTGTTGTTCGGGGCGGTGCTGGCCGTGCTCGTCGCGACCCTGGCGGTCGGCGAGACCGGCCGCTGGTCACTCGCCTCCGTACTGCCGCTGACGGTGGTCTTCGGGTTGCTGGTCGGCGCGGTTGCCCGCGCCACCACGTCCGGGTCCCAGCGCGGCCGGGTCGGCACGGCGGGGCGCGCGTCGGTCGCGACCGCGCTCGGGGTCATCGTCGGCGAACTGGCCGCACTCGTCCTGCTTTCCGGCTCGATCGACCATCGCCTCGACGAACGTGCCCTGCGCAATGCCGGCTCGGCGCCGGCCGTCGCGCAGGCGTCGGCGTCCCTGCAACAAACCAGGGATGCGCGGGCCGCGCTCGACGGCGCCGTCGACGGCGCTCATCAGCAGCAGGATCGGGCCCTGGTCATCGCCCGCTGCGAATACCATCCCACTCCCGCCTGCCCACAAACCCGCATCACGGGTGTCCCCGGTGTCGGGCCCGAAACACGAACGGCGAACGAGCTTCTCGCGGACGCACAGCATGAACTGGACGATGCGCTCGCGGTCCGGGATCGACAGGCCCCGGAGCTGGACGCCAGGATCTCCCGCGAGCAGCAAGCACTCGACGAGGCGCGTCGCGGCGCGGTCGCGGGCGCCGATCGCGGCCTGGGCGCTCGCTGGGTCGCGATGAACGACCTCACCCGCACCGACGCCGGGGCGCTGACCTTGCGGCTGCTGACCATCGCGTTCTGCGTGCTGCTCTACGTGTTGCCCCTGATCCTGAGGCGGTGGCGCGGCGAGACCGCGCTCGACCGGCGCGCGGCGGCACGCGCGGATCGTGAACGCGCGGAACTCGAGGCCGACACCGCGATCGCGATCAAGCGGGCAGAGGTCCGCCGCGAGGCCGAAATCCTGTGGGCCGAGCATCAACTCACTCAGGCCCGGCTCGCCATCGAGGCGCAGACCGAGATCGACCGGGAGCAGCAGCGCCGGCGAATCGCGGACGCCATCGATCCCCCGGTGCGGGCGTCGTCGCAACGGCCCATCGAACCGGCCGACGAAGACATCTATCTGCCGATCGCCGCGGAAGCCGAGGCCGCCAGCCGGGCGATTGTCGGCCTTCCCGCGCCGGCGCAGATCGCCGACGTGGAGAATCTGCCGGCGCCCGTCCAGCGCGACGTGGTGGCGCACGAAGAACGCGGCACGTCGCTCATCCCGTCGATTCCCGACGCCACCAAGGCCGCCGCGCGATGGATTCGCCCGTTGGTGCCCCCGTTTGTGGGGCGGGTGATCGACACCACGACCGCACCGCTGCGCACCGCGCGCCAGGTCTTCGAAGAGGTCGAGGAGTTCACCTTCTCGATGCGACGCACCCACAAAGTCACGGTCGACTCCGAAAGCTCCGAGCCTGGCGAACGTGCCGAGCGGCCTTCGGAGACGAGCGAATCCCCCTTCCCTACAAGAGCTTTCGTCGACTCGGCCCGAGACCGAACCGGCCCGTCCCCGCACTCACGGCTGGGCGGTCCGGACCGGCACGCGCGGTCGCTCGGGAAGGCGCGGCGAAGCGACGATCGGGAGCTCGCCAGGCGGGACGGGCCGGCCGAGTTGGGCGCCCCCGAAGGCCCGCGTCAGCTCCCGCCCGCTTAGCGCGGCGTCCGCGCGCCTACTCGTCGCCGAAGGCCGCGTGGAGCTCCGGCAGGAAGGCCGCCAGATGATTCATCTCCTGGGCGCAGTGCACCAGCAGGTTGCGCGCGCTGGTCTCGGCGTTGCCGAGCACCCGCGAGGCGATGGGGCGCACGGCCCGCGACGCGACGCCGGGGACGTTGCGCACCGCGATGTGCCGTCCGCCCATCCAGAACCGTGACCGCATCTCCGCGCCGCCGGGGGTCGACCGGACGTGGTGGATGAACCAGCCGACGTCCACCGGGGCCTCGCTGGATCCGAGCCGGGCACAGATCGCCACCGCGCGATCGTCGTCGGGCGGGCAGCCCATGCTTGCCGGCTCGACGAATTGGATTGCGCCGTTGAGGATTGTCGAGCCGATGTATTCGCTGATCAGCGACCAGCGGCCGATGTAACGCCGGGCGCCCCGGCGGCCCGTGTCGTCGCCGTCCTTCCAGGCGGCGGCCAGGTGCGCCCGGGGATGCCAGAGCTTGTACCGGCGGGTGTCACAGCCGTGCCAGCCGAACCACCACGACCACATCGCCGGGGTGACCCCCGGCATGTCGGTGCGCACCGACACCTGGTAGCCGCCGTCGTCGAGGGCCCCGTACCCGTTCTCGGTCTGCTGGTACCCGTCGTCGGCCACCCGCGCGGCGTCGTCGAACGACGGCAGCGCCATGGCGCCTTGCGGCCCGTGTTCGAGCGCCTCCACGACGTGGCGTGGCAGCGGGGCCATTTCGGGCGTGAAGAACTTGCCGAAAGGGGTGTTCGCGTCGTCGCCGCGGTAGCCCAGATAGAGGTCGGTGGCCATCAGAGTCGTCCCATCCAGCTGTTGAACAAGCCGTCGGGGTCGTACTCGGCGCGCACGCGGTCGAGCTTGGCCATGGCGGCGTCACTGGCGAACCGCGCGGGCCGCTGGCCGAGGTTCTCGTCGGCGAGCTGAATGCCGATCGCGAACTCTGACATCGCGGCCATGTTGGACCGCGCCCAGTCCGCGTACTTCGCCTCGTCGGCCGGGTCCTTCCACGAACCGTAGAGCGCAAGGTAGATGTCGCCCTCGATGCTGTAGGCCATGTCCTGGCGGGGCGGGCAGGGGCCCCAGTTCAGCCAGAGGAAGTGCGCGGGATGCGGCGGCATCGTGTCCAGGATCGTCCGGATGCCCGGCAGCAGGTCCTCGGCCGGTGCCGACGTCCACATGTTGTCGACGGCGTAGTGGTGGTCGGACAGGTAGTGGCTCATCGCGACGTCATACCAGCTCGGCAAATCGGTTGGCATATAAGGAATCTTGACGAGCGCCCGATCGGCGACCGGGCAGCTGCCGAACAGCGCCAGGGCCTTTTCCGCCTCCTCGTCGGAGTCCGCGAAGGCGGGCGACGCCAGCGAGATGACCGGGGTGTCGATGCCCATGTTCGGTTCACCGCGTGAGGCCACGGCCTGCAGCTCGACGCGGGGGTCCACTTCGGCACTGACCGCGCGGGTCCATGTGAAGACCTCGTCGGCCAGCTCGAACGGGTAGACGTAGACGCTGGTGCCGCAGGCGCCCGGTCGCGGATAGAGCTTGAGGTAGAACGAGGTGACCACGCCGAAGAAGCCGGGGCCGGCGCCGCGGGCGGCCCAGTAGAGGTCGGCGTTGTTGCTGGCGTCGCAGTGAATCTGTTCGCCTTCGGCGGTCACGACGTCGAGGCCGATGACGCTCTCGCAGGCCGGGCCGTAGACGCGGCTGTTCCAGCCGTAGCCGCCCTGCAGCAGGTAGCCGCCCAGACAGACGCCCTTGCAGTGGCCACCGGGAAAGAACAGCCCCTGCGCCTCGAGGTCGGCCATCAGCAGGCTGCCGCCCTTGCCCGGACCCACTTGGGCGAGGCGCTTCTCGGCGTCGATGACGGCGTGGTCGAGCCGGCTGACGTCGAGCAGCACGGAACCATCGCGCAGGTGGCTGGCCGCGAAGCTGTGTCCGCCCGAAACGATGCTGACCTTGAGCCCGTGGGTCGTGGCGTACCGGATGCCGGCGACGATGTCGTCGGCGTCGATGGCCTGCACGATCACCTCGGGGTGGCGTTCGGGCACCCGCTGGTGCCAAACGGTGCCCCGGCGGGCCGCCTCGTAGCCGTCATCACCCCGAAAGTAGTGCCGTCCGGCCGGCAGCCCGCTCATCGACCATCCCCTTTGATTCGGAGTTCGGATCTTTGTGATCCGGGATGCGGAACACTATAGTGGAGGAATGCCGTCCACGGGGGAAAATTCGCCAACTGGTCGCGACGAAGGCATCCAGGTGCTACGCCGCGCGGCCGCCGCGCTGGACGAGATCGCCGCCGAGCCGGGGCGGCTGCGTCTGGTCGACCTCGGCGAGCGGCTCGGGCTGGCCAAGTCGACGGCGCGGCGGCTGCTGGTCGGTCTGGTCGAGGTGGGCTTGGCCAGCGTCGACGGGCAGGGCCGCATTGCCCTCGGCGACCGCCTGCTGGGATTCGGCAATTCCGACGGGGCGCACATCACGGCGGTCTTCCGCCCCACGATCGAGCGGGTGGCGCGCGCGACCGACGGCGAGACGGTCGACCTGTCGGTGCTGCGGGGGCAGCGGATGTGGTTCGTCGACCAGTTGGAATCGTCGCATCGCCTGCGCGCGGTTTCCGCGGTCGGCGTCCGGTTCCCCCTCGAGTCGACGGCGAACGGCAAGGCCGCCCTCGCGGCGCTGGACGACGCCGACGCCGAGTCGGTCATGTCCCGATTGGGTGCCGAGGCCGCCGACCGGCTCCGCGGGGAGGTCGCCGAAATCCGGCGCACCGGAATCGCTTTCGATCGCGACGAGCACACCCCGGGGATCTCGGCAGCCGCCATCGCGCGGCGCACCGTGGGTGACAACGTGGTTGCCATCTCCGTGCCTGCTCCCACCGAGCGGTTCGGCGAGAAAGAACAGCGCATCGTCGACGCATTGCGCGCCGCGGCCGAATCACCGGCCTGGGCACGCTGACGTCAGCGGACCAGGTTGATCCCATAGTCGATTTCGGGCGCGGGCCGATTGGTCGCGCGATTTCGCCGAGACCGCCGCACCCCCCGCCCGCGTGCCGGCCACTGCAACCGAAGCCCAAAAGCGCCACCCTCCGCGCGCGCCTTTGCGTCGTTGTGGTTGGGGACGGCCGGGTTACCCCTCGAAAGCTCGGCCGTCCCTGCGTCTCGATCCCCGCTCAACAGGTCACTGCGGCGGAGGAGAACAAACGTCCCCATTCGTGCCGAGCCGCGGATTGCGCGTCGGTGAAGCTCGGTGTCTTCTCGCCATCGCCGGCCAAATGCACCAGGGCCCACGCCATCGCGAATACCGGCACTTTGTGCCGCAAGGCCGCGCTGTGCAATTCGTCCAGGGCGGCTTCGGACGGGCACCGGCGCAGGCCGATGAGTATGCCCCGCGCGGTGTCGAGGATGCGACCGGAATTCGGGCCACACGAAGTCTGGGCAGGGACCCAGTTCGCCGTCATATTGTGGATACCTCCTGCGGCGCCGTCACGAATCCGCCACTGAATCGCGGACGAGGAATTCCTGCGCTACGCATCGTCGCGGCCGCAAACCTCAAAGGCGCCCTGTGCCATGATTTGTCGATTGATCGCGTTGTGCCAGAGCGCCGCCGGGATTGATATCGGGCCGTGACCGTTTCGGGATCGGCTGCTAACCAACGACTCCGGAGGAATTCCGGATTGTGTTGCAATCCGGCTACCGCGAATTAGGTTGCCAACGCGAGTAATTCGTCGAAGCCGCCGACGATGGCGTCGTGGAAGACGTCGTAGTCCGGAATTGCGGTGGTGTCGACGTTCAGGCCGAGCCCGCACGTGTCGACATACGTGAGAAGGGTGACGTTGACTGCTGAGCCGATGGTGGGGCCGAACGCGTATTGCGCTCGCACCGGGGCACCGCCGAGGAAGACCGGTACGGGTACGCCTGGCACATCGCTCGCCACGAAGTCCACGTGGCGCAGGACCGAGCCGATGTACCACCGGGGCGCCAGATTGAGCATCCCGGCGATCAATTGCGTGTATGGCAGGGATCTTTCGTTGCGCACCGCCGCGGTGCGCTGCCGGATCGCTTGGATGCGCTTCGCCGGGTCGGCCTCGCCGACGGGCACGTCGAAGCGCATCAGTGTGATCCGGTTCCCGCCCATGCCATCGTCTTTGGTCCGCAGGCTGATCGGCATCGTGATGTGCAAGTCGCCGACCGCGACACCGTGCTTCTCGTGGTAGAGCCGCAGCCCACCCGCCACCCCCGCGACGAATGCGTCGTTCAACGCCCCACCGCAACGATGCGCGGCCTCCCGGAGCGGCCGCATCGCCACCTGATGCACCCCGAGCCGCCGGATCAGGCCCCGTTCCGTCGCCAACGGCGACCCGGGGCTGTTTATCGGCCGGACGGTTCGGTAGACCGAAGCGGCGGTGTTCGCCGCGGACCGGATGGTGTCGACGGGCCGCCGAATGCCGTCGTACATCAACCGCGGGACCCGGGTCGCCGCGCCCGTCAGGGCGGTGCCCAGCAGGCCGGAGTCGTAGCGCGCGGCGTCGCGATATCCACCCAGCAGCCCCGACTCCGCCGCCTCCGGCTCGGGCGGCAGGGGTTCAACGCGCGACAGGTCCTCGGAGAGGTCGAAGAGGTGCATCGCGATCTGCACCCCCCCGACCCCGTCGGTGAGCGCGTGGTGAAACTTGCAGATCAGGGCCGCGCCCCCGTTGGCCAGGCCGTCGATGAACGTCGTTTCCCACAGCGCGCGAGCCCGGTCGAAGTCCTGCATCTCGGCCACGCGCGCCATCTCGAGCACGTCGTCGAGCGTCCCTGGTCCCGGAATGCTCGCACGGCGCAGGTGATAGTCCAGGTCGAAATCCCGGTAGTGCTCCCAGCGCGGCGGGGCCGGCGGGGGCGACTGCACCACGCGCTGCCTGAACATGGGCAGTTTGCGGCTGATCAAGTCGAATCGTCTCCGCACCTCGTCCCAGTCCGGCGACCGGTCCAGAAGTACGACGCTGACCACGGTCGATCGCAGCCGTGGGTCGCTTTCCATTGCCCAGGTGAACGCGTCGCTCGCGCGCATGAATGCAGTCATGTCCGTGCTCCTTTGCACAGAACGTACGACTGCGGGCGTCTCAGGTCACCGGGTTATCGGCAGGCGATGACTTTGGTCCCCACAGTTAGCGCCTTTCGTCGACTGGCGGCGAGGCTCACAGGATCGCCCCGAGGTCCTTGGCCCTGGCGATGTCGTCCCAGTCGACGTCGAGCTCCAGCAGGATCTCCTCGGTGTGCTGGCCGTGTTCGGGCGCGCGCGCCGGCGCCGGCGGCGTTTCGTCGAACTGCACGGGCGCCGCCACGATCCGGTACTTCTCCCCGCGGTCGTCGACGTTGGTCACCACGTATCCGTTCGGTTCGACCTGCGGATCGTTGAGGGTCTCCCGCGGCGTCGCCAGGGCGCCCCACACACCGGGCTCGTCCTCGAGCGCCTTCTGCCAGTGCGCGAGGTCGTGTCGGGCGAAGACGTTGGTCAGGGTCTCGGTGGCCGCGGCGGCGTTGGCTATCAGGTTGCTCGACGGGACGAATCGCTCGTCGGTCGCCAGTTCCGCCAGGCCCATGCGTTCGCAGAATCCCACCCAGAACTTGTCCGGTTGCAAGAAGACCAACTGGATCCACCTGCCGTCGCGGGTCTTGTACCGGTTGACGAGCGGGTTGATGGCCAAGCCGGGCGGTGCGCCCGGGATCCCGTCGATGTCGAAGAAATCGGCCGCCGAGATGGACGGCGCTATCGCCCACATCGCCTGCGCCAGCAGCGACGAGTCGACGATCGTCGGCTCACCGGTGCGCTCGCGATGAAACAGCGCGGCGCAGACACCGCCGGCGAGCGTCGCGCCACCCTGGAGGTCGCCGAACCCAGGACCCTGCACGGCGGGCGTGTCGGTGCCGAAGGGCGTGAGCGTGTAGGCGACGCCGCCGCGCGCGAGGTAGGTGGCCGCGTCGAAGCCTCCGCGATCGCGATCCGGGCCCCGCACCCCCAGCCCGGTGCCGCGCGCGATGATGATCCTCGGGTTGAACGACCGGATGTCGTCGACGGTCAGCCGGGCCCGCTCGAGTGCGCCGGGCAACCAATTGGTAAGGAACACATCGGCACTCGCCAGCAGGCGGCCGAACAGCTCCCGGCCCGTCTCGGATTTGATGTCGACGGCGATGCTGCGCTTGCCGCGGTTCCCCAACTCGAGGATGAAGTCGGCGTCCGGGCGAGCCGCCTGCCGGGTGAACCCACCGACGACCAGCGCGCGTCCCGGATCGCCGGAGGCGACGCCTTCGACTTTGATCACGTCGGCACCCCAGTCCGACAGGGCCGCACCGGCCGACGGCACATAGGTCCACGACGCCAACTCAACGACCCGCACCCCTTGGAGCACACCCCCGCGCACGCCAGACATCGCCAACTCCCTCGGTCGACCGCCATTCCTTGCTATTTTAGATATTCTAGCTAGTCTAGGGCGTAGCGGTAGACCCGCTGCAGGTCAGCGCAGTTTTTCGTGGAAGAGATGCGATGGATCCGACCGTCGGCCCGATTCCGACGCCACCCCGCGGTGAACGCGCGCCGTCTCTCAGAGCAGCCACGCGGGTGCCCGATCCGGTTCCGCTCGGCCGCTCGCGGCACCGCTCAAAAATGTTGCGCACCAACGTGGCTCGCGGCATAGCCACACGGACGAAGGACGGGCGATGGGCAGGGTAGCGGGAAAGGTGGCCGTGATCAGTGGCGCCGCGCGCGGGCAAGGCCGTTCGCATGCGCGGATGCTGGCCGCCGAGGGCGCGGACATCATCGCGGTGGACCTATGCGCCGACATCGAGACCAACGAATATCCCCTGGCCCGGCGCGAAGACCTGGACGAGACGGCCCGGTTGGTCGAGAAGGAGGGGCAGCGCGCGTTCACCGCGGTTGCCGACGTCCGCGACCGCGCCGCCCTGTCCGCGGCGATCGACGAGGGTGTCGCCGAGTTCGGCCATCTCGACGTCGTCGTCGCCAACGCGGGCATCTGCCCCCTGACCGCGGGCCTGCCGCCGCAGGCCTTCGCCGACGCCGTGGACGTGGACCTGGTCGGCGTGCTGAATCTGGTGCACGCGAGCCTCAAGCACCTGCAAGCCGGCGCCTCGATCATCGTGATCGGATCCAACGCCGCGTTCATGTCGTCGATGAACACCACGGGCATCGACGGTGGCCCCGGCGGGGCCGGCTATGCCTTCGCGAAATTGGCTGCGGCGCATTATGTCAACGACTTCGCCTTGGCGCTCGCCCGGTTCTCCATCCGGATGAATGCGGTGCACCCCACCAACGTGAACACCGACATGCTGCACAGCCCGCCGATGTATCGCGCCTTCCGGCCGGACCTGAAGGATCCCGCCCGCGAGGACGCCGAACCGGTTTTCCCGCTCGTGCAGGCGATGCCGATCCCCTACGTCGAGCCCGAGGACATCAGCGAGGCGGTGTTGTTCCTCGCCTCCGACGCGGCGCGGTACATCACCGGGCAGCAACTCCGTGTCGACGGGGGCGGCTTCCTGAAGGTCAAGCCGTGGTCCGGTGCGTGACCGCATGAGCGACGGGGCCGCCGGTGTCGAGCGCCGCCTGTACGAGCTGATGGTGCTGATGAAGGTCGCCGACGATCGGCTGTCCAAAGGCATTGGCACCGGCGAGTTCATGTGCGTGTATTGGCCCTCACGCGGCCAGGAGGCCATCGCCGCCGCGATGGGTGTCGCATTGCGCCCCGACGACCAACTGGTGACCACCTACCGCGGTCTGCACGACCTCATCGGCAAGGGCGTCCCACTGGAAGAGATCTACGGCGAGATGATGGGCCGCGTCGTCGGCGCGGGCCGCGGCAAGGGTGGCACCATGCACATCGCCAAACCCGATAAGGGCGTAATGCTTTCGACCGGCATCGTCGGGGCCGGCCCCCCGGTGGCGGTGGGGCTGGCGATGGCCGCCAAACGCAAGGGCTCCGATCGCGTCACGGTGGTCAGCTTCGGCGACGGCGCCACCAACACCGGGTCCTTCCACGAGGCGGCGAACATGGCCGCGCTGTGGGACCTACCGGTGGTCTTCGTCTGCCAGAACAACCTGTACGCCGAAATGACGCCGACCGTCGACACCATGAAGCTCGCACACGTCGCCGACCGGGCGGCGGGCTACGGCATGCCCGGGGTGCGCGTCGACGGCAACGACCCGCTGGCAGTCAAAGCCGCGCTCGACGACGCACTGCAGCGGGCCCGCTCCGGCGAAGGCCCCACCTTCATCGAGTGCGTGACGTTCCGGTTCCGCGGCCATTACTTCGGCGACCGGATGCCCTACATCCCCAAGGAGCAGTTGGCCGCCGCGATCCAAGCCGACCCGGTCCCCCGGTTCCGCAACCACCTCGTCGAGGCCGGCGTCTGCAATTCCGAGGAGCTCGACCGCATCGACGATGAGGCAACGGCAACAGTGGAAGCGGCGCTGCACACCGTGATGGGCGCCGACGGCCCGTCGATCGACGAGCTGGACTCCGACGTGTACGCGACCCCGATCGGGTATCCGGTATGAGCGCGCAAGAACAAGAGCTGACCATGCGCGAGGCGCTGAACCTCGCGCTGGATCAGGCCCTGGCGGCCGACGACAGGGTCTTCCTGCTCGGTGAGGACATCGCCGATCCCGGCGCGTCCGGTCCGACCGCGGGGCTGTCGACGAAGTATGGCCACGAGCGGGTGCTGGACACCCCGATCTCGGAGGCGGCGATCGTCGGCGCGGCGATCGGCGCCGCCATCGACGGCCTGCTGCCGGTGGCCGAGATCATGATCATGGATTTCATCGGCATCGCCGCCGATCAGCTGATCAACAACGCGGCGAAGTTGCGCTTCATGACCGCCGGACGCACGACGGCACCGCTCACCATCCGCACCCAGGTGTACGCCGGGCTGGCCACCGGCGCGACGCACTCGCAAAGCCTGGAGGCATGGTTCATGCACATCCCCGGCATGAAGGTGATCGTGCCCTCCACTCCGCGGGACGGGAAGGGCCTCCTGACGGCGGCGATCTTCGACCCGGATCCCTGCCTGTTCGTCGAGACGATCCGGCTCCAGGGCAAGAAGGGCCCCGTCCCGGTCGAGCCCGGGTTTTCAATCCCGTTGGGCCAGGCCGACATCAAGCGGCCGGGCACCGACGTGAGCCTGATCGGCTACGGACGCTGCGTGCACGACGCGCTGGCCGCCGCGGCGATGCTGCACGATCAGGGCGTCAGCGCCGAGGTCGTCGACCTGCGCACCCTGGTGCCACTCGACGTCGAGACCATCGTCGACTCGGCTCGCCGCACCCGCCGGGCCGTCATCGTCCACGACGCCGTCCAGTTCGCCGGTCCCGGAGCGGAAATCGCCGCGATCCTGCACTCGGAGTTGTTCTCCGAACTCGCCGCGCCCGTCGAACGGGTGGCCGCCCGGTTCGTCCCCAACCCGGCCGCGGCGGCGCTCGAGGCGCAGGTGTACCCGTCGCCCGAGCGGATCGTCGCTGCCGCGCAGCGGACCCTCGAAAAGACGGGCGCGGGGGCGCATGGCTGACTTCATCATTCGCATTCCGCGGGTCTCGGTGGCCGTTTCGGAAGCCGAGCTGACCGGCCTGCTCGTCGACGCCGGCCAGCACGTGGAGGCGGGCACACCGATCTACGTGATCGCCACGGAAAAGGTGGAACAGGAAATCGAAGCGGGAGCGTCGGGCACCGTGCGGTGGACGGGGCAGGTCGGGAACACCTACGACATCGGCGCCGAAATCGGCGTCATCACTTCTTGAACGAAAGGTGAGCACGTATGGATCTCAACGAGACTCGCGAGAGAATCATCTACCAAAAAGAGGGACCCATCGCCCGGGTCACGCTGAACTGGCCGGAGAAGGCGAACGCCCAGGATCAGAAGCTTGCCGAAGAGGTCGACGCGGCGCTGCTGGACGCCGACCGCGACTACGACATCAAGGTGCTCGTGCTCAAGGCCAACGGCAAGGGCTTCTGCTCGGGCCACGCCATCGGCAACAACGCGGTTGACTACCCGTCGTTCGTGGAGAACGCCATGGTGACCGGCCACCCGTGGAAGGCGCAGTCGGACCTGTTCGTCAAGCCGACCCTGAACCTGTGGGAGTTCTCCAAGCCCACGATCGCGCAGGTGCACGGCTACTGCGTCGGCGGCGGAACCCATATGGGTCTGACCACCGACATCGTCATCGCCGCTGAGGACGCCTACTTCTCCTACCCGCCGCTGCAGGGATTCGGCATGCCCTCGGGTGAATGTTCCATCGAGCCTTGGGTGTTCATGAACTGGCGCCGTGCGGCGTACTATCTGTTCACCGCCGAGGTCATCGACGCCAGAAAGGCGCTGGAGGTCGGCCTGGTCAACGAGGTCGTCCCGCGTGATCAGCTTGACGACCGTGTCGAGGCCATCGCCCGGCACATCGCCCAGGCACCGTTGACGACGCTGATGCTCACCAAGGCCAACCTCAAGCGGGCCTGGGAGCTGATGGGCATGCGGGTGCACTGGCAGAGCTCCAACGATCTCGTCGCGCTTGCCTCGATCAGCAAGGATGTGCAGCAGCTGATTCAGACGGTGTTCAAGGACAAGGTGCTGCCGTCCGAGCACGCCCGGCGGCAGGCCGCGGCGGCCGCCCAGGCTGACGGCGCCGCAGCCACTTAGGGCCGCCGGTGAATCTCGCCGATCACGCGATCGCGGCCGCTTCGTCGCCGGCCCTGATCGCCGACGGCCGGGCGATCCCGTTCGGCGAACTCTATGCCCGCAGCCAGCGCGTCGCCGCCGCGCTGCATGACGCCGGGCTGCGCCCGGGCGACGGTGTGGCCCTGATCCTGGCGAACCGGCCCGAATTCCTCGAAATCACCTGGGCCTGCCAGCTTTCCGGTCTCTACTACACCGCGGTCAATACCCACTTCACCCCGGAGGAGGTCGCCTACGTCCTGGACGACTCCGACGCCAAGGCCGTGTTCGTCGACGCCAGCATGCCCGATCTGGCCGAGCACGTCCGCGCGGCCAACGCGGCCGTCACCGTCCATCTCGTGGTGGGGGGCGAGCTGCCCGGGTGGGACGGGTACGAGGACGCGCTGGCGGTGGCCGGCGCCGCGCCGGCCGTGGCGGACGGGTCGGAGATGCTGTACTCGTCCGGCACGACGGGGCGGCCCAAGGCCGTCCGGCGCCCCCTCCCGACCGACGGCAACGGCTCGTGGGCGCAGGCGGTCCTGGAGTTGGCGCTCACCCACAAGTACGGGATGAGCCGGTCGAGCGTGTACCTCTCCCCCGCACCGCTCTACCATGCCGCCGGGGTGAACTACACCATGGCGGTCCACCGCGTCGGCGCGGCTGCCGTCCTGATGCGCAGGTTCGACGCCGAGGCCGTCCTGGCCCTGATCGAGACCCACCGCGCCACGCACGCCCAATTCGTGCCCACCATGTTCGTGCGGATGCTCAAGCTGCCCAGGGCGGTTCGCGAGCGCTACGACGTCTCGAGCCTGCAATGTGTCATCCACGCGGCCGCGCCCTGCCCAGTCGACGTCAAGCACCACATGATGAAGTGGTTCGGGCCGATTATCCACGAATACTACGGCGGCACAGAAGGATTCGCCGGGACCACGATCGGTCCGGAGGAGTGGCTGGCCCATCCGGGCTCGGTGGGCAGGCCCATGTCGCCGGTGCACGTCGTCGGCGACGACGGCGTCGAGCTGCCCGCCGGGCAGGCCGGGGAGCTGTTCTTCGAGGGCGGACCGGATTTCGAGTATTTCAAGGACCCGGCGAAAACCGCGTCGGTGTCCAACGACCGCGGCTGGCGCACCCTGGGCGACATGGGCTTCCTCGACGAGGACGGCTATCTCTACCTCACCGACCGGTCCACGTTCATGATCGTCTCGGGCGGGGTGAACATCTATCCGCAGGAGATCGAGAACCTGCTGATCATGCACCCCAAGCTCGTCGACGCGGCCGTCTTCGGCGTCCCCAACGACGAGTTCGGCGAGGAGGTCAAGGCCGTCGTGCAGCCGGTCGACGGCGTCGCTCCGGGCCCCGAACTCGAGGCCGAGCTGATCGAATACTGCCGAGCGCACGCCGCCGGCTACAAATGCCCGCGCACCGTCGAATTCGTTCCCCAATTGCCCCGGGACCCGAACGGAAAGCTGTACAAGAGACGCCTCCGCGAGCGTTACTGGCAGGGGCGGGCATCGCGGATCCTATGAGGGGATGAAATGGTCACCACCCAGAGCACCGATAACAGCCAACTGAACTGGACCCCGCTTCCGGTGCCGTGGGCGGTCCAGGCCGTCGATCGCATTCCCAAGCAGCGCTACTACGACCCGGAGTTCTACGCGCTCGAAAGCGAAATGCTCTGGCCGCGCGTGTGGCAGATGGCCTGCCGTCTGGAGGAGATTCCCAAGGCCGGCGACTACGTCGAGTACGAGATCCTCGACGAGTCGATCATCGTGGTCCGCCTGGACGCGGAAAACGTTCGCGCTTACCACAACGCCTGTCGCCACCGCGGGGTGAAGCTGGTGGAGGGCAACGGAAACCGGCGCACCTTCGTGTGCCCGTTCCACGGCTGGTGTTGGGGCATCGACGGCCGCAACACCTTTGTGCTCAGGCCCGAGGAGTTCGACGAGCACAACCTGGACCCGGAGGATCTTCGCCTGGTTTCGGTCCGCTGCGAGGTCTGGGGTGGATGCGCGTGGATCAACCTCGACGACGGCGCACCGCCGTTCCGTGACTGCTTCGAGCCATTCGCATCGATCTACGACGCGTGGAAGGTCGAGTCGCTGCGGGTCGAGTGGTGGCAGTCGTGCCGGCTGCCGGTGAACTGGAAGCTGGCGACGGCCGCCTTCATGGAGGGTTATCACGTCCCGCAGACCCACCCGCAACTGCTGCCGTCCAGCATGCCGAAGCCGCCCGGCACGGCCGAACCACCCGGATTGGCCCAGACCAACCTCTATTTCATGCGGACGTTGGGCGAAGGCATGGCCGGCATGACGCACGAGAACGATGTCCGCATCGCCGAGGGCTTGCAGGACCTCGAACTGCCGGCGGACCCAGCCGAGGCGATGGCCGTGTGGCGCCGCACGCTCAACGACGCGATCGTGCACTGGCATCGAGCCCGCGGCTGCGACATCCCCGACCTCAACGAACTCGAGCGGCGCGGCATCACCGAAGCGATCAATTTCGGCTTCCCCCACTACTTCCTGCTGCCCCAGTACAGCAGCGCCTCGTCGTACCGGATCCGGCCGCTCGGCCCGGAGGAAACGCTGTTCGAGATCTGGTCACTCACCCGCATCCCGCCGGAGCAGAGCACGCCAAAACCGACGCCGCCGGTGCCCATGGCACCCGACGACCCGCGCTGGCCTCCGATACCGGCCCAGGATTTCTCGAATCTGCCCCGACAACAAAACGGCTTGCACTCCAAGGGTTTTGAGTACATGCGACTGTCCAGCAGGATCGAGGGCCTGATCTCCAACTTCGAACGGGTGATAGACGGCTTCCTCGCCGGCCTGCCGTACGACGCCCTGGTGCCCGCCATCCAGAAGACCAACACCACCATCGACGTGCCCGTCGCCGACCTCGGTTTCAGCGGGGGGGCGCGATGACCGGCCGGTGGGACCGCACGGTCGATCTGCTCATCGCGGGCAGCGGCGGGGGCGGCATGGTCGCGGCGCTGGCGGCGCTGGACTCCGGCATCGAACCGCTGGTGATCGAAAAGCAACCCCTGGTGGGCGGTTCCACCGGCCTCTCCGGTGGCATGGTGTGGCTGCCCAACAACCCGCTGATGCGCGCCGACGGCATCGCGGACTCGCACGAGGACGGGCTGGCCTACTTCGACGACGTCGTCGGTGACATCGGCCCCGCCTCATCGCCGGCGCGGCGCGAGATGTTCCTCACCGCGGGGTACGAGATGATCAACTTCCTGACCCGCAAGGGCGTTCGGTTCGTGCGATGCCCGGGCTGGAGCGATTACTACCCGAACCACAAGGGCGGCAACGAAGCCGGCCGCGCCATCGAGTGCGTCCCCTACGATGCGGCCGCGCTGGGAAGCTGGAGCGACAAGGTCCAGCCCTCGATGGCCAAGAGTTACGGCGGGTTCGTCCTCAAGACGAACGAGCTGCGTTCGGTGCAGTACTTCAATCGGTCGCCGCGCGCCTTCGCGGTGGCCATGCGGGTGTTCGCGCGCACCAGGGCGGCCAGGCTCCGCCGCCGCGAAATGCTGACCAACGGCGCATCCCTGATCGGGCAGATGCTCAAAGCTTTGATCGACCTGCGCGGTGAGCCGCCGATCTGGACCGGCGCCGCCATCGAGGACCTGATCGTCGAGAACGGCCGCGTGGTCGGGGCGCGCGTGTCCCGCAACGGCACCGTTCTCAACGTCGAGGCCCGCAAGGGCGTGCTACTCGCCGCGGGCGGCTTCAGCCGCAACGCGGACATGCGCCGCCGCTACAGCGGGGACCAGCCCAACGAGGGGCACTGGTCGATCGCGAACGCCGGCGACACCGGCGAGGTGTTGCAGTCCGCGATCGGCCTGGGCGCCAAGACCGACCTGATGGACGAGGCATGGTGGCTGCCATCGGTTTTCATCGCCGACGGCGGTGACGCCGCGCGGGCGCTGGGCAGCGGCCGGCAGCGGCCGGGCGCCATCTACGTCGACGGAACGGGCCGACGGTTCTGCAACGAGTCCAACTCGTACGTCGAAGTCGGCAAAGCGATGTACGCGAACAAGGCCGTGCCGTGCTGGATGGTTTTCGACGAGGGCTACATCACCCGATACGTGTCGGGTGCCAACCCGTTCAAGAGGCGCCGCCTCCCCGAGGAGCTGGTCACGCGGGGCGCGGTCGTGCGGGGCGAGACCGTCGGCGACCTCGCTCGCCAGATGGGCGTGCCCTCCGACGCGCTTGAGCAGACGATCAAGCGCTTCAACGGGTTTGCGGTCAAGGGCCTCGACCCGGACTTCGGGCGCGGCCAGTCGGCGTACAACGACTGTCTGGGCGATCCCGGGTACCGCCCCAACGCCGCGCTCGGCCCGCTCGAGCGGGCCCCCTTCTATGCCACCAAGGTCGTTCCCGCCGATGTCGGGACGTGCGGCGGGGTGATCACCAACGAGCACGCGCAGGTGCTCGACGAGGACGACTGCGTGATCGACGGGCTGTACGCGACGGGCAACCTCACGGCGACGGTCATGGGCCGGAACTACCTGGGCGCCGGCGGAAGCATCGCCTACACCATGGTTTTCGGTTATGTCGCCGCCCGCCATGCCGCGGGCCGCAGGGTCGCCGGCGAGAGAAGCCGCGCCCGCTGGGACGTCACCTAGAGCACCACGCCTGACGGCGTCCCCCCGGGGGTGGTGGCCCCGGGCTGCCCCGCGGCCGGTGGCTCCGTGGGGGCGTTGCCCGACGCCTGGTCCCCGGCCGCCGCGCCTTCGGCGACCGTCGTCGCCTCGTCCTTTTTCTCTTGGTCCTCTTTGTCCTTGTCCTCGTCGTCCTTTTTCGCTTCGTCGGCGGGCGGCGGCTCGGGGGTGGTGTCCGACGCGAGCTGCGCGGGCGTCGACGCGCCGCCCATGCCCTGGGTGAGCCCCTGGATGCCCTGCATGGCGCCCTGCATGCCCTGCGCAGCACCCTGCAGCGCCGGCGCCATGTTCCCCGCCAGCTGGCCGAGCTGCGCGGGCGTCGGGGTCGGCGTCGGCGACGGCGCCGTCCCCTGATCGGGCTTGGGCTCGGGCTTGGGATCCGGCTTCGGCGTTTCCCCGGGCGGCTTGATGACGTGGGCCTTGGGCGGAGCGTCCGGGTTCAACGGCTTCAGGGGAATGTTCGCGTACTGGACGTAGTACTTCAATGCCGATTCCGAGGTCGCCTGAAGTTTTTCGTACCAGTCAATGGCCGAAGCGATGTATTCCTGGTAGCCGTTTTCCACGTAATACCGATACCAGTAATCGCATTGCGACACTTCGTAGGTCGTGGGATGCGCGCCGCCCAGGGCGTGTTGATTCATGTATCCGGTGGTGGCGGTGACTTTCTTGTGCACGTCGACGACCCGGTCGGCCTGCTGGCCGAGGTCGGCGCACAGTTTCGCCATCTTGTAAATCCACTCTTTTTGTTGCTGGAAATTCCGTTCGACCTGCTCCGTCGCCTCACCCTCCCAGCGGCTGAACAGCCGGAACCGATAGGTCTGTTCCTGAAATGACTGCTGAAACGCTTTCCACTCCTGCGCAAACGCCCGGAACGACGTGCCCTGGTCCCCCGTCTCGATGTCCTCGGCTGCCTGCCGGACTTCGTAGTAGGGGTATTCGAACGGCGGCGCCGCCGCCATCGGCTCGGGCGCCGTCCAGGGCTCCTCGTCCGCGGCCAGCGTCGGCGCCGCCACCCCCGCAGCGGAAGCGTCGTTGTTCAGGATGTTGCCGATGTCCTCCGCGGCCCCGGTGTCGACCTCTTCGTAGGCCTTGGCCGCGTTCCTCAGGGATTTCGCCAGACTCCTCCATTCCCGTTCGCAGCCCTTGAGGTACAGGCGCAACGTGTCAGCGGTGAGCGCGAGTCGGGTCGCGGTATCGCTGATGAACGAAAGATTGCACGGCCCTTGTGGATTGGAGGACGGAACGGTCGGCAGCGGTTGCTCAAGTTCGGCGGCTCGCGTCAGGAGTTCCTCGTACTCCACATTCAACGTCTGCGTCATGTCGGGTCATTCTCCTTGTGCTGAAGCGAACTTCGCCGGTAAGTCACGCCGGGGAGAGCGCCGTGCCGACATCCTGGACGGGCGGGCACTTTCTCACGGTCTGGCCCGACGGCACGGGCACGCGCCGGGGCATGGGCGGTCCGATACGCTGCAGCCACCAAGCACCCCTCTCGTTGTGCCGGCCATGCGGGTGGTGCAGTGGCGCGCCAGCCGCTACCAGGTGCAATCCTAATTCACCGACCGGGGCTGTCATGCGCCAATTTTCACGGCTCTCACCGGGTCTTCACCGGCTCGCGTTGAGCGGTGATCGGGCTACGGGTTCTGCGGGTCGTCCTGGCCGACGAACTCGCGCGGCTTCATGCCCGACTGCTTCAGCTCGGCCCGCCGGGCCTGCACGTCGGTGGCGGCGCCCACCATGTTCGTCAGGATGTGACTGACCTGCAGGTGGACCCGCATCCCCATCAATTCCCACGCACGCTTAACGTTGTTCTTCACCGCCATCAACGTGGTCAACGGGATTTGGCCGATCTTGCGCGCCATCTCCTCGACGGTGTCCTCGAGTTCTTCGCGCGGCACCACCTTATTGAGCAGGCCCCAGTCGAGGGCTTCCTGCGCGGACAGCGTCGGGGCCAGCAGCAGCCAATCCATGGTGCGATGCCAGTTCATCAGCAACCACGGCTCGATCATGGTGTGGCCGCCGGGCTCGCCGAGGCTCTGGGCGAGCGGCATCTGGAAGTACGCGTCCTCGGATGCGACGCAGAAGTCGGTCAGCAGGCCGAGGTAGATCCCCCCGCCCATGCAGTAGCCGTGAATCGCGGAGATGGTCGGCTTGGGGAATTCCCACAGATACAGCGTCGGCCACAGGAACAGGTCGGCGGTGCCCTTGTACAGGTCCTCGAAGGTCTCACCGAAATCCGGATACGGATTTTCGTCGGGGCCCCAGCGGGCCACGTGTCCCCCGCAAAACCCTTTTCCGTTCGCCTTGAGGATGACGACCTTGATCTCCTTGTCACGGTCGGCTTCGTGCAGGCACTCGTCGACTTCGGTGACCAGAACCGCGTCCTTGGTGTTGGCCTTGTCGACCCGGTTCAGGATGATCCGCGCAATCGGCGGCTCGCGCTCGTAGATCACCGCTTCCAGGACGCGCCGCTCCATGCGCGTGACATTACCTTCAGACCGCCGGGCCGGAAGCCGATTCGTCCTGCTCGATCGCCAATGCGCTGCGCGCTATGTCCGCGGCGGCGAAAAAGCTTGCCTCCCAGCGGCGTCGGCCGCGCGCGCGAGCAGCCAGGCGCAACCCGCACCCTCACCGGACGCGACCCGCTCGAGGTCGGCGAACGCCGCGGGTAGCTCACCGGCGAACGCGCGAAACGGCCCCGGGGAGCCGCCGACTTCGCTCAGCACGGCCATCGCCAACAACCCGCCGGGCGCCAGGCGCTCGACGATCGCGCGATCGAGGCGGCGGTCCCGGAATCGGTGGCAGAGGATGACATCCAGGGGCGGCCCGACCGGCAGTCCGCCGTCGAGGTCGACGACCTCGAACCGGCACCGGTCGCTGACCCCGGCGCGGTGAGCCAAGTCCCGGGCGTGGGCGACGGCCACCGGCGAGACGTCCACTCCCTGCACCGCAAGCCCGCGCGTCGCGAGCCACACCGCCGCCAGCCCCGCCCCGCACGCCAGATCGAGGGCACTGCCCGCGGCAGGAAGCAGCTCCGCGTGGGGGGCCAGGAATTCGGGCGGTCCCACGGCCTCCACCGGAGGCGGTGCCTTCGTGGCGTACCGCTCGTCCCAGCGCCGCCGGTCCGCCTCGGCCATGGGCGCCACTCTAGATCCTTTTGGACTGCCGCCCGCGGTTCCGGGCCGGCGGCCGACAGGTTGCCCTGCCGCGCCCGGGCGAAGCCTTCCTACACTGGACGGGTGTCTAAAGATGCGGCGCGCCGGTCCGACCGCAGGCCGGGCCAGACGATCCGCAAGGTCCTCGACGCCGGGCTGGAGGAGCTGCGCGAATCGTCGTACGCGAATCTGACGATGCGTTCGGTGGCGACCCGCGCCGGGGTGTCGCCGGCCAGCGCCTACACCTACTTTCCGTCGAAAAGCGCGCTGGTGGCGGCGGTGTACCTGCGGTTCCTGCGCGAGCTCCCGCTGCATACCGACGTCAACGAGACGACCAAGGCGCGGGTCAGCGCGACGCTGCGCGACATGGCCGTGGTGGTCGCCGACGAGCCCGAGCTGACCGCCGCGTGCGGCGCCGCGCTGATGGCCGACGACCCGGCGGTGCAACCGATCCGGGAGCAGATCGGGCAGGAGGTGTCCGCGCGGATCGGGGCCGCCCTGGGTCCCGGCTGGCCGCGTGCGGTCAAATCCACACTGCAGATCACCTTCTCCGGCGCCCTGATGACCGCCCGGTTCGTCAGCTTCGACGAGATCGAGGGACAACTCGAAGAGGCCGTCAACCTCATCCTTGGCGCCTCCGTCGCCTAACCGGCGGTGCCGCAAATGATTAGGCGGCGCGTCACGCCACCGGCGTCAGGCTCCGGGAATCCTGACCGGCCCGCAGAAAACGGCCGAACTTCTGCCTGCCCAGTGCCGGTGCGGGCTCGCCCGCACCGAACGCGAACCGTCCCGCCACGAGCACGGCGCTGACGGTTTCGTCGTTGCGGTTGACCATCCGCGACAACCCGCCGTAGGACTCCACCGGATGCTCGGCGTAACGATCCAGCGAAGCGTCGAGCTTGTCCGGATTGATCACGACGAGGTCGGCGCGATCACCTTCGCGCAGGGTGCCTGCGTCGATTCCGTACCAGGAGCCGAGCTCGCCGGTGAGCCGGTGCACGGCACGCTCGACCGACATGAACGGGGTGCCGTGCTTTTCCGCCTCGTGCACGTGCCGCAGCAGGCGAAGCCCGGAGTTGTAGAAGGCCATGTTGCGCAGGTGCGCCCCGGCGTCGGAAAAGCCCATCTGCACGGTTTCACTTCGTGCCAGCTTCTTGAGCACCTCGGGGCGATGATTGGAAATCGTGGTGCGCCAGCGCAGCTGTTCGCCGTGCTCCACCACCAAGTCGAGAAACGCGTCGACCGGATGCAGGCCGCCGCGGTCCAGCCCCACCTGCCCGAAGGACTTGCCCACCACCGTCCGGTCGGGGCAGGCCACGATCTCGGCGTCGAAGAAGTCGCGGTGCCACACCCTGGGCCCGAACTTGCGGTCGTAGTCCTCGCGGAACCGGCGGCGGTAGTCCTCGTCGCGCATGAGCTGATTGCGCTCGATCTCGCTTTGCAGGTGCAGCGCCGCTGCGCCCGCGCCGAACTCCTCGAACACCACCAACGAGATCCCGTCGGCGTAGACCTCGAACGGCACCGGCAGATGCTGCCAGCGGAAGTCGCCGCCGAGGCCGTTCACCACCCGCGCGAGCCGGTCCATCAGGTGGATCACCGGGGGTATCGCCTTGATGTCGGCCGCCGAGAGCAGGCTGGTCTTCAGCCGGGGACGGCCGAGGCCCAGCGACGTCGCCAGCTGCGAGACCACCGACAGTGGATTCTTGATATCCGGCCCCGACTGCAGGATCTTGTTGCGCCGCCGCAAGATCGCGTTCAACCGGCGCAGTTCGCGGGTCTTGGCGTACGTCGACGGCAGCGTGCGCGACCGGCAGACGTCGCCGTCGAGTTTGTCGAACAGCAGTTGTTGTGAGGACATCCCGACGAATCCTTCGTCGAGCGCCTCGTTCAGCATCGACTCCATCCGCGCCAGCTCCGCCGCGGACGGCCGGACGTCCTTGCGCGTCGCCCGGTCCAGGCCCATCGTCGCGGCACGCATGTCGGAGTGGCCCATGAAAGCGGCCACGTTGGGGCCCAGGTTGCGCCGGTCGAGTTCGGCGACGTACTCGGCCGGATTGTTCCAGGAGCGCGCCGCGTCGAGATGCTCGATGACATAGCGCCGCGGAATCGCCTCGACCCGGCCGAAGATGTCCCCCGCGTCGACGTTGTCCAGATAGACCGTGGACAACGAACACGATCCCAGCATCACGGTCGTCACCCCGTGTCGCAGTGATTCGGAAAGTGCTGGCTCACAAAGTATTTCGACGTCGTAGTGCGTATGGATGTCGATGATGCCGGGCATCACCCACTGTCCCGTCGCGTCGATCACCTCGGCGCCCGTCGTGTCGAGCGATTCCGGGGTGACGATCGCGACCCGGCCGTCGCGCACACCGATGTTTCTGCGCGCCGACGGCGCGCCCGTCCCGTCGAACCAGCGACCACCTGTGATTACGGTGTCGTAGTGCAAAGTCCCGCCTTCCTGCCGCGCGGCACCCCCAGATTCGCAGCGATCATACATAACGGCAGAAGTGTCCGGCCGTGTTAACCAGCACCGATCGCCTGCTTCCAGCCGCTATGATCCGGCTGTGGGGATCACCGGCTACGGCGTTGCCGCTCGATAGATGCGCAGTCACGGTTGGGCAGGAAATGCGCCCGCCTCCGACGAGGAGGCGATCGAGCGCATCCTCGATGCCGCCGACCGGATCATCGACGAAGGCGGCTCGGCGATGCGGATCGCCGACGTGGCGCGGGCGCTCGGGGTGACCCGGCAGACCGTTTATCGGTACTTTCCCGGGACGCAGGCTCTGTTGGTGGCGTCGGCCATGCGGTCGGCCGACGGCTTCCTGGATCGGATGGCCGCCCACCTCGAGGGCGTCACCGACCCGGTCGTGGCGATGACCGAAGGGATGGCCTTCGCCATCGAAGAGTTGGCCTCGGACAACCAGGTCGAAGTCGTGCTGAGCCAGCGCCACCGGGGCGGGCAGAAGGTGTCGATCATCTCCGATACCGCCCTGGCGTTCGGGCGGTCGATGCTGCACCGCTACGACATCGATTGGGAAAGCTACGGTTTCGACGAAGCCGGCCTCGACGAGCTGAATGAATTCAGCCTTCGGGTGCTGCACTCGTTCCTCGCCGACCCGGGGCGGCCGCCGCGCAGCGGTGCCGATCTGCGCCGGTACCTCACCCGCTGGCTGGGGCCGGCGATCGCCTATCCGCAGTTGGTGCGCGCGATGGGCGCGCTGCAGACGCCCGAGCCGCGCACGCGGCGGCGCCCTTCCAAGGCATCGTGACAATCGGCGACGGGCTCGGTTGACGACAACCACAAGGAGCGGGCATGACCGGCCTCGGACAGATCGCGCTCAATAGCGCGCCGGTATTCGGTGGGGCGATGCTGGCCGTCGCCGCCGGCCAGTTCCGCGGCCCGGATTATCGGGGCATGATCGCGCAGGACATGGACCTGCTGGAGCGGTTGCCGCCGGAGGCCGCCGGGCGACGCGCCGAATTGCAGCGCACCATCGACGCCCGCATCGACGACCTGATCGAGACCTCCGACCGGGGGCGGGCGTTGCGCAAGGCGGCATTGTCTTACCAGGGCAACTGGCGGGACTTGGTGCTCCTGGTCTGCGCGGTGCTGTTCACCATCATCTGGTGGGACGTCGACCACGACAGGGGCAACTGGCTACCCATGTTCGTCCTGCTGATCCTGCTGACCATCGTGACCGCCGCCTACGCGTTTCGCGGCGCGCTGCGCGCCGCCGGTTCGTTGGTGCACAGACGATCCCAGGCTCCCGGGTCGCGGTAGCCCGGTGTGGGCCCCCGCCGCATAACGCGCGCGTTTGGTCAGCCTGTGACAAGATCGCGCTGTGAAGGCGCATACCCTCGGCGGTCTGATTGGTGCTGTGCTGGCGCCCTTTTGGGCGCTTCCGGTTGCCCCGCTGACGGCGGCCGACCCGTGCCCCGATGTCGAGGTGGTGTTCGCGCGGGGCACCAATGAGCCGCCCGGCGTCGGCCGAATCGGTCAGAGTTTCGTCGACACCCTGCGCTCGCACGTCGGCGGCAGGTCCCTGGGCGTCTACCCGGTCGACTACCCGGCGACGACGGATTTCCCCAGGGCCGTGGACGGCATCAGCGATGCGGGCGCGCACGTCGAACACATGGCGGTCTCCTGCCCGCGAACCAGGATGGTGCTGGGCGGATACTCCCAGGGCGCGGCCGTGATCGGCTTCGTCACCGAAAGCGCCGTCCCCGACGGGGTGCACCTGGTGCAGGCCCTGCAGCCAATGCCGGCGGAGGTTTCCAACCACGTGGCCGCGGTCACGCTCTTCGGCAAGCCGTCGAGCCAGTTCATGAACATCATCAACGAGCCGCCGGTGACGATCGGTCCACCGTATGCGGGCAAGACCATCGAGTTGTGCGTGCCCGGCGACCCGATCTGCTCGGACGCCACGAACCCCATTGCCCATCGGCAGTACGTCGAAGCTGGCATGGTGGATCAGGCGGCGGATTACGCCGCCGGCCGCATATAGCTCAAACGCTCGGGGAGGCCACTGTGGCCGCTGACGAAGCTCCGATCGAGGGCGCCGGAAGCGCGGCCTTCGGTGTCGCCGATCGGCTGGCGATCATCAACTTGTTCGGCGCCTACGCCTACACCTACGACCACGACCGGCTCGACGAGTTTCGCGCCTTGTTCACCGAATCCCCCGAGCTCGTCCTGCTGCACGAGGGCCAACCGCTGTCGGCTGACATCGACACGGTGATGAGCCTGCTCGCGGCCCGGAAGGCAGCGTTTCGGGCCGAGCACAATCAACGCCGCCATGCGCTGAACTCGTTCTGGTTCTCCAGCCAGGGCGCGGACGAAGCGACCGGGCACTGCTACGTTCAGGTCTTCGCCATCTCAGACGGTGGGCCGCCCCGTCCCGACCTGACCGGCTGTTACGACTTCACCGCGGTCAAACAGGACGGCCGCTGGCGGTTCAGCCGGTGGGTGGTGGGCATCGACCAAACGCAAACCCAGTGAACGTGCGCCCTGGCCCAAACCCCTTTTGTCGCAAGGTAATTCGGCCTCAGCGTGGCCCGGCCCCCGCCTCCAGGACCTCGAGCGCCGCATCGATGTTGGGTATGATGGTCGGGCCGTAACTGTTCACCAGCTGTCCGAGCGCGCGGGCGATGTGCGGTCCGACCGCGCCGGCGGCGAGCACCTCCTCGGCCAAGACGATGCCGTTCACCAGGTGGGCGGCGCTCAAGCGGCCGTCCGGGGTGACTTCGTAACGCCAGTCGCCGATCTGCACCCGCTCGGGCTGCGACCGGAAGAAGCCGCGCCGCGCCGGGACGAGGATCACCCCCGGAACCCCGCAGAAGACCCTGAGCACCAGCCCGACTCCCCCGGGACCGGCCAGCGTCGTCCCGATGGCGTGGCCGACCCGCTGTTGATCAAGGCTTGTCATCAATCACTCATGGGCAGGACGAACGACGGCGTGAGGGTTTGCGGCTCGCCGCCGCGACGCACCGCGGTTCCGGCCACGTAGAACTCGACGGTGTGATGGCCCCACGCGTAGTTCGAGATGGCGAAATGCACGCCGACGACGCCGGTTCCGCCATCGCGTTCGGCTTCGCTCTGCATACGCGACATGGCCAGCTCGCGAGCCTGGTAGCTCCCCTGCGTCCACTGCGGCATCTCGGCGTTGCGTCCGACCTGGCTGAGCGTGCGCAGGAACCCTTGCACGGCAATGTGAAACACGCAGTTGCCCATGACGAACGCCACCGGGGCGAATCCCGATCGCAGGAGCGTGGTCAGGTCTTGCCCGGACAGGTGGCTGGTGAACGCCTGCCCGTTGGGGCGCCGGTAAACGCCGGGCTTCTCCGTGTAGCGCACCGCGGTCCCGACCGCGATGAACTCCAGATGCTCGCCCTCGCCCTGATGGCGCCATTCGAGCCGGACGCCGACCACGCCGTCCGCGCCCAGCGAATCGGCCTCCGCCTGCATCCGCGACATCGCGTTCCAGCGCGCCCGGTAGGTGGCGTCGGTGAGCACGGGCAGTTCGGATTGCTGCCGAATGCCGGTGAACTGGTAACCGACGTGGTAGACCGAGACGCCCATCACCAGTTCGATCGGCTCGAACCCGGCCCCGTGCAGCAGCGCGAATTCGTTGATGGACAGGTCGGAAGTGAACACCTTGCCTGCGTGCGACAGTCGTTCGCTGGCAACTGGGTCGAGCGGGTTCGGTTGCATTGTCAAAACACCCTCCTGCGGTTCGCAGGACAGCGTATGTCGCGCGACCGCGACGCACACCCCCAACGTGCGACTTTCCAGTGGACCCCGGGCGAAATGACGGTGGTCCGCGATCGTGGGACCCGGCGCCTCGCGGAGCCGGCAGGCACGCGGCGAGATCGATTTGCTGCCGGGCCGTTCAGCCCGCGGCTTGCTTGGCCCCGATCATCCTGTGCAATTCGTCGACCGACCACGGTTCGGCCTGATGGTGGTCCCGGTAGCCCAGCAGCCGCGGCGTCGGCCGGTCGAAGCGCCCGACGAATCCTCCTGCGGCAACGAAGATCTGGCCCGTGACGGCCCGGGAGAGGTCGCTCACCAGATACGCGTAGAGCGGGGCCACGAAGGCCGGCGGGGCGCTGTCGAGGGAGGCCCGCATGGTCATTTCGTCCAGCAATCCGCGGCGATGCAGGTCCTCGATGTGTCGTTCGTATTCGGCGCCGGTGGACAGCCGCGTCCGGGCGCCGGGACACACCACGTTGGCCCGCACCCCATGCGGCTTCAGTTCCGCGGCGATGGCCACGGTCAGGGCGTTCACCGCTCCCTTGCCCGCGGGATAGCCGGTGCCGCCGTAATCGCCCAAGAAGGCGACCGAGCTGGTGGTGACGAGCGCGCCGTGCCCCTGCGCGGCCATCACACGACCGGCCGCCCGGCACGTGTGGAACGCCGAACCGAGGTGAGCGCTGATCAGGCGGTCGAACTCGTCCGGCGAGATGTTCAGGATCGAGGACCCTGGCGGCTCGGCAACCCCGGCGCAGTTGATCAGGGCGTCCAGCCGCCCATGAGCGCGTACACACTCGTCGACCAGCGCCCCGGCGACGCGCTCCTCGTTCGCGGGTCCGACCACCGCGGTGGCGCGCCCGCCGGACGCCGTGATCGCGGCGACGGCCTCCTCGACGGCGTCCTCGTCGCGCCCATTGACCACGACACCGGCGCCCAGAGCGCTCAGCAGTTCGGCGACCGCGCGCCCGATTCCCCGGCTGCCGCCGGCCACCACCACCCCGCGGCCCTCCAGCAGGCGGTCTGTGTCATTCACCGCCATCGGCGCCGGAAAACGTTGTGCGCGAGAGGCTCTCGACACCGGTCGACGGCGCGTCGCGCGAGTTTGGTCACGAACATTAGGCGAACAGTACCCAGCGAGCGTACAAATGAGAACCTCACCCTCCGGTTGCGCGCCGACGGTCCCGGCACCTTTGCGGCTAACCCGTGAGGGCGTCAAAACGGCTGGCCAACGCTCACTTGGCTATATTCTGGCGGTTTGCTGTGATCGTCCTCGTTGCCCGACGGCTGCGGTTGCCGACGCGTTTCGGCCCCAATCGGGCCAAGCGATCGCGGGCGTGTGCGATGGGGCGTATAGTCAAGATCGAAGTCCGTTCTGGACGTGTCGCCGTTTAGCTCAAAGCGGCCAGTCAGCCGCACGGCTACTGAGCATGATATGGCTCCGGCGAAACGAACCCGAGTCATCTCTCTCGTTGGTATCCCGTACGCGTTGTCTAAACGACCCAGTCCTGCGGATAGAGGTGGAGTGAGGCGATTCTGCGCATGACCGCACGCCTCGCTGCACACGACTCAGAGGAGTGAGTCAGCAATGCAAAAATCTCTGTGCAGCAAAGGTTTCAGGATCGACCGCGCCAACATCGGGCGCGTGCGCCTATGACTGATGTGATAACAACCCCGCGCCCTGCCGAGTGCCGCGACAAGAAATCCGACGATTCCTACGACGACGTGGTCGAAATGTTCGTCGAACTGCGCCAAATGCCCGCCGAGTCGCATGAGTACGGCCGCCAGCGCGAACGCATCGTGGCCCGTTGTCTGCCTCTTGCCGACCACGTGGCAAGCCACTTCGCCCGCCGGGGTGAAGGCATCGACGACCTCGTCCAGGTGGCGCGCCTGGGTTTGATGAACGCTATCAACCGGTTCGATCCCGCCAAGGGACCCAGCTTCATCGGCTTCGCGGTCCCGACCATGATGGGCGAGGTCCGTAGGTACTTCCGCGACTACAGCTGGGGGATGCGGGTCCCCCGGCGGCTACGCGAACTGCACGTGCAGATCAGCAGGACGACCGGGGACCTGGCTCAGAAGCTGGGCCGCGCGCCCACCGCGGGCGAGCTGGCACAGGTGCTGGAAGTCCCCCGCGAGGAAATCGTCGAATGCCTCGTGGCGGGCGACGCCTACCGGCTGGATTCCCTGGATGCCCCGGTGGGCGCCGACAGTTCGGGCACGCCCCGACTGGTCGCCGACGCCGTTGGCGGCCTCGACCCGCAGATCGAGCACATCACCAACCGCGAGGCGCTGCGTGTCCTGGTTGCCGGCCTGCCCGAACGCGAACGCGAGGTGTTGCGCATGCGGTTCTTCGAATCGATGACGCAGAGCCAGATCGCCGAGCGCATCGGGGTGTCACAGATGCAGGTCTCCCGCATCCTGGCCAGCACCCTGCGCTGCCTGCGCGACCAATTGGAGTAAACAACTCATCGCCCGCCAGGGGCCTTCGGCGCCACGCCCGCGCCACGCCGCAATGTACTGTGCGATTCGGGAACGAACTCGACTGCGGCGCCGAAGGCGGCCTGGGAAGGGAGCTCGAACGATGAGGACTTCACGGACGGTGGCCGCGGGAGTCGCGGCGACGACGGCGCTGGCGGTGGCGGTGTCGGGGTGCGGCGGCAAGAATTCGACGCCTTCGACGTCCAAGCCGGGGTCGTCCAGCTCGGCTACCAGCGCCCAGAGCTCGGCGCCGGCATCGTCGGGCCCCGCCCAGCCGAGTGACTACACCGGGTTGCTGATCCAGGCCAGCGACATCAACGCCCCGATTCCGTTCACAGCCACCCCGCCGACCACCAACCCGAACGGCCAGCCCGGCGTCGCGACGACGTTCAAGGACGAGGACGGCAGCCACGTCATCAAAGACACCATCCAGGTGTTGGCCGACCCTGGCGCCGCAACGAACGCGTTGAACGCGGCCAAGGGCGGTCAGGGTGACGTGATCAAGAACCCGACCACGCAAGCCGCCGCCGTCGGGACGGGCGGAACGACCCTGCTGGGTAACTCCCCCGACCACAACAAGGGTGTGACCCTGCTGATGTTCACCGAGGGCAGGGCCTTCGTGACACTGCAGTTCGACGGACCGCCCGACACGCTGGCCCCCGCGGATTTCGTCAACGACGTCGGCCAGAAACAGGACGCGGCCATCAAGAAGGGGCTCGGCGGCTGACCGAGAGCTGACCGCCCACAATCCGAGGAGCCCGATGACCGTCATCAACGGCATGCCGGCCCATGCGCTGCTGCTGCACTTTGTCGTGGTGCTCGTACCCGTGACCGCCCTGCTGGAGATCGTCTGCGTGTTCTGGCCGACGGCGCGGCGCGGCCCCCTGTTGTGGCTGGCGGTGATATCGGCCATCGCCACCATGGTGCTCACGCCGATCACGGTGGACGCCGGGGAATGGCTGTATGACCTGCGGACCAAACCCAGCGCGATCCTGCAAAAGCACGCCGCCCTGGGCGGCACGATGACCTACTTCGCGGCCGCGCTGCTGGCGGCCGCGTTGGTGCTCGTGGCGATGCGCCTGATCGAACGCCGCTCAGACAAGAGCCGTGTGGCCGTCCGGGCGACCATCGCGATACTGGTGCTCGCCGTCGCCATCGCATCGACGATCCAGATCTACCGCGTGGGTGATGCTGGGGCGCAATCGGTTTGGGGTGACGAGATCGCGCGTCTGCAGAAATCGCACCCGGGTTAGCGGTCATCGCGGCGCCTATGCGGTTGGCGTGAGGAGAAAGAGCCGGAATGTGCGCCGGCCCGCGCGATCCTGGGCGACCTGGTAGTTCGGCCAGTGCGCCACCGCCGTGGACCATGCTTGGTCACGTTCCGCGCCGGTGAGCAGCCGGACCGATGCCACGAAGCGATGGCCGCGCCTGCGGACGGTAACGCGTTGTGTCGCTTTGAGGTTCGCCGACCACGAGGGATGGCGCTCTCGGCCCCAGTTGGAGCCGACCAGCAGCAACCCGCCGTCGAGCGGCACGTACTGCACGGTCGCGGTACGGGCGAGGCCCGTCTTGCGGCCCGACGTGGTGATCTGTACGTTCGGCAAGCCCACGAGATCGAGTACACCGAACCGTCCAGTCGTCGCGAAGCGAAGCAGCGCCTCAAGACTTTCCGCGACTGGCCGGCCAGTCAGGACGAGCCGGCGGTAGGCCGCCGGATTCCGGGCCACCCGCTGCAGCGGATTCATACGCAGACTGTATTCCCGGCGGCCCCAGCGCGGGCATCGGAGCGGTGAAATGACCCTGACGGCTGGGGTTTCCGATGCCGGCGCTCGGTCACGCCTTCCTGGCGCCCACCGATTAAATAAATTGCTTGATTTAATACGATGGTCCGTGTTCACTTGGGCGATGACCGCCGAACGGGCCGCCCGCTCCGACAGGTCGACGGGCACCCGGGAGGCGATCCTGTCGGCCGCGGAAGTGCTGTTCGCCGAGCGCGGCATGTACGCGGTATCGAACCGGCAGATCAGCGAGGCGGCCGGGCAGGGCAACAACGCCGCGGCTTGCTATCACTTCGGCACCAGGACCGACCTGCTCCGGGCGATCGAGGACAAGCATCGGAAGCCGATCGAGGCACTGCGCGCGCACCTGCTGACCGCAATCGACGATTCGGCCGACCTGCGCGACTGGGTGGGCGCGCTGGTGCGGCCACTGACCGATCATCTGCATGCGCTGGGCACCCCCAGCTGGTACGCCCGCTTCGCCGCCCAGGCGATGGCCGATCCCACGTACCGCCACGTCGTCACCAAAGACGCGCTCGCGTCGCCGCTGCTGGTGCAGACCATCGACGGCATCAACCGTTGCCTTCCCGACCTGCCCAGGCGGGTGCGGTCCGAACGGATGGTCATGGTGCGCAACCTGCTCATGCACACCTGCGCCGAGCACGAAGGCGCTCTGGCCGAGCACGGGCCGCGTTCGCGTTCGGCCTGGCCGGTCGCCGGGGAGGGCCTGATCGACGCGATCGTCGGCCTCTGGCGCGCACCGGTCCATGTGAGCGCGGCGCGCACCTAGCCCCGCCGCACACCAGAACAGGCCAAACCGAGGAGCACGATGACCGACGTCTCGACCGACACCGCTATTCCGGAGTTTCCCATGTCGCGGGCGCCGGGTTGCCCGTTCGCCCCGCCGCCAGAAGTGCTGCAGCTCAACGCCGACAGACAGTTGAGCCGGGTCCGGATCTGGGACGACAGCACGCCCTGGCTGATCCACGGCTATGAGGCGACCCGGGCGTTGTTCACCGACTCGCGGACCAGCGTCGACGACCGGCTCCCGGGCTATCCGCATTGGAACGAGGGCATGCTCGCGACGGTGCACAAGCGGCCGCGTTCGGTGTTCACCTCCGACGCCGAGGAGCACACCAGGTTTCGCCGGATGCTCTCAAAACCGTTCACCTTCAAGCGGGTTGAGGCGCTGCGGCCTGCGGTGCAGCAGATCACCGACGACCACGTCGACGCGTTGCTGGCCGGCCCAAAGCCGGGTGACATCGTCAGCACGTTGGCGCTGCCGGTCCCCTCCCTGGTCATCAGCCAGTTGCTGGGCGTGCCCTACCAGGACGCGGATTTCTTCCAGACCCAGGCCCAGCGCGGCATGGACCGCTACGCCACCGAGGAAGACACGGCGCAGGGCGCGGCGTCGCTGGCGAAGTACCTGGCGAACTTGGTGCGGGCCAAGATGCAAAGACCCTCCGAGGATCTGGTTTCCGACCTCGCCGAGCGGGTCAACGCCGAAGAGCTCACCGTGCGCGAGGCGGCCCAGCTGGCCACCGGTGTGCTCATCGCCGGTCACGAGACGACGGCCAACATGATCAGCCTGAGCGTCGCGGCCCTGCTCGACCATCCCGACCAGCTGGCGCTGATGCGCGACACAGACGATCCGCAGGTGATCGCCGTCGCGGTCGAGGAATTGATGCGCTACCTCAGCATCATCCAAACCGGCCAGCGGCGGATCGCGGTCGAGGACATCGACGTGGGTGGCGAGACCATCCGAGCCGGCGAGGGCATCATCCTCGACGTCGCTCCGGCGAACTGGGACGGCCGGCAGTTCCCCGACCCGGACCGCCTGGACCTGCGCCGCGAGGACGGACCGCACGTCGGGTTCGGCTACGGTCGCCACCAGTGCGTCGGGCAACAGCTGGCCCGGATGGAATTGCAAATCGTCCTGCCCACGCTCCTGCGTCGCGTCCCAACCCTGCGCCTCGCGGCGCCGCTGGAAGAACTGCCCTTCAAGCACGACGCGCTGGCTTACGGTCTCTATGACCTGCCAGTGACATGGTGAAACCCGACCCGGGCCCGCAGGTGCCCGACTTGCGGGCGTTCGCTGGAAAGCGTTGCGCCGCTGGGCAACGAGCTGACGGCCGAGGCCCGGCCCGTTGACATCTTGCTCAACAACGCCGGCATCATGACGCCGCCGCAACGCCAGGAGGCCCGAGGCGGCTTCGAATTGCAGTTCGGGGACTCCCACACGTGCGCCTCGTTTATGGTGGATGGTCTGGGGCTCGCCCAGGTCGACGAGATCGGAATCGACAAGGTGATGTGGTCGTCGGACTACCCGCACAACGAGAGCACCTACGGCTACTCGGAGCGGTCGCTGGCCGCGGTCGTCGACGCCGTCGGTACCGAGAACACGGTCCGCGTCGCCAGCGCAAACATCAGAACGTTCTCGGACCTGTGAGATGACCGAATCACTCAGTGTCCCGGGCACACTCATCGACATCCCCGATGAGCCGGATAGGGCGCGCATGCGTTCCGAGACTGGCGCTAGGCTGCGGTCCGCGATGGCCGATCACGGCGTGGACGCGCTGATACTGCTGATGAACGGCTACGTCGGATACGCGACGGGCGCCAGTTGGCCGCTCTTGGACGCGGGGCTGTCGCACGTGGAGCGCCCGGTCGCGGTCGTGCTCGCCGACGACGAACATCCGCACCTGTTCATGCCGTTTCGCGGCGGAGCGTCCGCGGAATCGCCGGTGCCCGACGACCATCTGCACGGGCCCGTCTACCTCGAATTCGACCATGGCGTCGAGCAATTCGCGCGTGAGCTGGCTGGGCTGATCCCACCGGGCGCGAACGTCGCGGTCGACGAACTGACCGGAGCGATGCGAAGGGCCGGCCGCAGGCTGTTCCCCGGGGGCGAGCCGACGGATGCGGCGATCGTGGTTGGTGCTGCGCAATTGGTGAAGACTCGCGATGAGTTGTCCTGCCTTCGCCGGGCCACCCGCATCACCGAACAGGCGATCGTGGACGTGCAGCGGGCGTTGGCGCCGGGGGTCCGCCAGATCGACCTGTCGGCCACACTCCGGCTTCTCGCGAACTCGGCATCACCTGCCAGATGGCCTCCAGCATGTTCGTGGTGGCACCCAGCTCGAAGGCGCGACGCACCAGCGTGGCCGACAGGTCGATCTGGCGGACCCCCGGCGCCAACGCCCGCTGCACGTCCACGATCGCCTGTTCGGTGTCCTG
>NZ_LZIX01000146.1:0-5542 GCF_001666955.1 Mycobacterium sp. E735
CATGGACAAGCCGCTGCAACGGTATTGGCGCGACGTCCATGTCGGCCAGCTGCACGCCATCCACATGCCTGGAACCATCTACCACGCGTCGGCACTGAGTTCGCTGGGTGTCGATCCGCCCGAGGGCCCCCTGCGGGCTTTGATCTAGGAGAGCACGTTGACCGACCTGAAAAGCCTGGGCTACATCACCATTTCGACGAACGACATCGACCGCTGGCGGCAATTCGCCTTCGGTGTCCTGGGTTTCGCCGAGGGGAATGGTCCCGACCCCGAGGCGCTCTACCTGCGGATGGACGAGCGCGCCGCCCGGCTCATCGTGGTGCCCGGTGAGACCGACCGGGTGCTGACGGTCGGCTGGGAGGTGCGTGACCGCCCGGCGCTGCAACGGGTCAAGGCGACCCTGGACGCCGCAGGGACCCCGTTCAAGCAATTGTCCGCCGACGAGGCCGAGGCCCGCCGCGTGGAAGAGGTCATCACCTTCGAGGACCCGGCGGGCACCACGCTCGAGGTCTTCCACGGTGCGGTGCTCGACCACAGCCCCGTCGTCACCCCGTTCGGCGCGAAATTCGTCACCGGCGACCAGGGCCTGGGCCACGTCGTCGTGCCGGCGACGGACCCGAACGGGCTGTTCGACTTCTACACCGAGGTGCTGGGTTTCCGCGCCCGCGGCGCGTTCCGGGTGCCGCTGCCGAAAGAGTTTGGGCCCGTGCGGGTTCGCTTCCTGGGCATCAACGAACGCCACCACAGCCTGGCGATCGTGCCGGCCGCACATCAGCGCGACCCGCGCCTGGTGCACATCATGGTGGAGGTCGACACCCTCGACGCGGTGGGCCAGGCGCTGGACCGCGTGAACGCCGAGGGCTTCCAGCTGTCCTCCACGCTGGGCCGGCACACGAACGACAAGATGGTGTCGTTCTACGTCCGGGCTCCCGGCGACTGGGACATCGAGTTCGGCACCGACGGCATGCGCGTCGACGAAACCTATTACACCGCAGAGGAAATCACCGCCGACAGCTACTGGGGTCACCAGTGGATCGGCGAAATGCCCGCAGCCATGCGGCTATGACGCCGGATACCGACGTCACGCCGGTCCCGGCCGCGTCGATCACGTCGTGGGACGACGAGGCCGACGTGGTCATCGCCGGCTACGGGGTGGCTGGCGCCGCCGCGGCGGTGGAGGCGGCGCGCTCCGGCGCCGAGGTTCTTGTCCTGGAGCGGACCGGATCCTGGGGCGGGGCGGCGGCGATGGCCGGCGGGTTCATCTACCTCGGCGGCGGCACCCCGCTGCAGAAAGCCTGCGGCTTCGACGATTCCGTCGACAACATGGCGGCCTTCCTCAACGTCGCGATGGGGCCCGGCGCCAACCCGGAGCGGATCGCCGACTACTGCGCCGGCAGCGTGGCCCACTTCGACTGGCTGGTCGGCTGCGGCGTTCCGTTCAAGGCGGAATTCTTCTCCGAACCGGGCTGGGAACCGATGGGTGACCAGGGCCTGATGTACAGCGGCGGCGAAAACGCCTATCCCTTCAACACGATCGCCTCCCCCGCCCCGCGCGGGCACGTCCCGCAGATGTCCAACAAGAAGCAGGGCGAGGCCAGCGCGGGCTACATGCTGATGAAGCCACTCGTCGAGACCGCCACCGCCGCCGGCGCACGCGCACTCTACGACGTGCGGGTGCAACGCCTCATCGTCGAAGCCGACGGCCGGGTGGTCGGGGTCCGGGCGCGCCAGTACGGCAACGACATTGCGGTGCGTGCCCGCAAGGGCGTGGTGCTCGCGACCGGCAGCTTCGCCTACAACGACGCGATGGTGGCCCGCTACGCCCCGCGGATCGCGGGCCGCCCGGCCGCCTCGATCGAGCAGCACGACGGCCAGGCGATCCGGATGGCGCAGGCGCTGGGCGCCGATCTGGCGCACATGGACGCCACCGAGGTCGCGATCTTCATCGACCCTCAGCAACTGGTGCGCGGCATCCTGGTCAACGGCCGCGGTCAGCGCTACGTCGCCGAGGACACCTATCCGGGCCGCATCGGCCAGCTGACGCTCTACCAGCAGGACAACACCGCCTTCCTGATCATCGACGACGACGCCCAGCAAGAGGCGATGGCGTCGTGGTCGCCGAAGTTCATGCTGCGCCCGGCGACCTGGGTGGCCGACACCGTCGCCGACCTGGAACGCGAGATGGGCCTGGCGCCGGGATCCCTGCAGGCGACCGTCGCCGCCTACAACGAGGGCGCGGCCCGCGGCGAGGATCCGCTGCTGCACAAGAAGCCGGAGTGGTTGCGGCCCATCGGTTCCCCGGTCGGCGCGATCGACTTGCGGGAGAACACCGGCGGTTTCACCCTGGGCGGCCTGGCCACCACGCTCGACGCCGAGGTGCTCCACGTCAGCGGCGAACCCATCCCCGGCCTGTTCGCCGCCGGTCGCTGCACCGCCGGCTTGGCCGCCTGGGGCTACGCCAGCGGCATCTCGCTCGGCGACGGCAGCTTCTACGGCCGCCGCGCGGGCCGGTCCGCGGCCAAGGGCTGAGCCGGCCTGCACTGATCCCTACATCTCGCGCCCGACACAGATGTGGCCGGTGGCGCTTTTGGCGTGCCATGTGACAGCGCGCACAAGACTATGGTACAAACTGGGGTATCTCTAATAGTCATATACCAGCCAGATGCAATGGAGCTTTGGAGGACCGATGTCAGCGTCCCTGGAAACAGCAACTCCCACCGCCGTCATCGACCGCGTCTCCTTGGTGCTGGACGCCTTCGAAGGACCGGGACGGCTAACGCTGGCCCAGATCGTGCGTCGCACGGGCCTGCCGCGCTCGTCGGCGCACCGGATGCTCGAGCGGTTGGTTCAGCTGCGCTGGTTACGCCGCAACGGCCGCGACTACGAGCTGGGCATGCGGCTGGTGGAGTTGGGCTCACTGGCCGTGCACCAAGACCGCCTGGTGCGCGCGGCCGCCCCCTTGCTGGGCGAATTGCACCGCGCCACCGGCCTTGTCGTTCATCTAGCGGTGCTGGACGGGCCGGACGTTGTCTACCTCGACAAGATCGGTGACCGACTGATCAACGCGATCCCCACCCGGGTCGGGGGTCGGCAACCCGCGCACTGTACCGCGGTCGGCAAAGCCATCCTGGCCTATGGCGACCAGCAGGCCGACGTTGATCTGCAGGCCCGCAAGACCAAGTTTTCCATTTGCACCGGCTCGCAACTTGCCGCTGAGTTGGCCAAGGTGCGCGCCCACGGCGTCGCCTTCGAGCGCGAGGAGTCGCTGCTCGGTTTTGGCTGCGTGGCGGCCCCCATCGGCAACCCCGGTGAGGCGATTGCCGCGGTGTCGGTATGCGCACCGATGAATCGCATGGTGTTCGATCAGCGACTAACCACCCCGGTCCGCATGACCGCGGTGAACATCTGGCGCAACATCGAAGACGGCGCCCACCGGGTGGCGCCAACGCTGCAAACAATGCGACCGCTGCTGCCCCACCGCCCGATTCCGGCGCCGCAGCCCACCTTGCAGTACGCGTGAACCTCGACCCCCAGGTCGCCGAGCTGATCGAGGGGCTGGACGCGGGCTTTCCGCCGGTGCACACCATGACGGGCGCCCAGGCCAGGGCGGCCATCCGCGAGCGGCTGGTACCGCCCGCCCAGCCCGAGCCGGTCGCCGCAGTCCGAGATCACACCATTTCGGGCACCGGTGCGGACATCCCGCTACGGATCTACCGGCCCCGCGGCCATGCCGACGACGGCGGCCTGCCGATCCTGGTATACGCGCACGGCGGCGGATTCGTGTTTTGCGACCTCGACAGCCACGATGGCCTGTGCCGCAGTCTGGCCAACCTCGTTCCCGCCGTGGTGGTTTCCGTCGGGTACCGGCTGGCTCCAGAAAATCCGTGGCCTGCCGCGGCCGAGGACCTGTACGCCGCCACGCGATGGGCCGCCGACCTCGACGGCGTCGGCCGCCGAGGTTCGCGCGCGGTTGTGGTGGGCGGTGACAGCGCGGGCGGCAACCTGGCCGCCGTCGTGGCGTTGATGGCGCGCGATCGTGGTGGCCCGGCGATTGCCGCGCAGTTGCTGCTCTACCCGATGCTCGCGGCCGGCTTCGACACCGAGTCATATCGACTGTTCGGCAAGGGTTTCTACAATCCGACGGCTGCTCTGCAATGGTATTGGGACCAGTATGTGCCCGCATCCGCCGACCGCGACCATCCTTACGCCTCACCGCTCCGAGCGGACCTACATGGGCTACCGCCCGCGGTGATAGTCACGGCCGGGCACGATCCGCTTCGGGACGAAGCCATCGCCTACGCCGACGCGCTGCAATCCGCGGGGGTAGTCGCCGTGCGGTGCGGCTTCGAAGGTGGCATCCACGGGTTCATGACGATGCCGATGCTCGACATCGCTCACGAAGCCCGGCGGCAGGCGTGCCGCGAGTTGGCCGCGCTGCTGGGGTGATTACCGTGCTGCGTGCTGGGCGGGCTGCTCGTCGATCTTGGCAGGTGGTCCGTAGCGCTGGTCGGGATCGAGCACGCAGTGGGTGCGACCGAAAACGGTGACCATGCACTTGTTGTTGTGGTTGCATCGGCTGCGACTGGCCGGGTCGGCGATCATCTTGTTGACCAGGTCGGGTTCCCGCAGCAGCGCCCGACCCATCGCCACGAAGTCAAATCCCTCCTCTCGTGCGGTCTCGACGTGGTCGCGGCGGGTGATGCCGCCCAGCAGGATCAGTTTGGTGTTGCGCATCACCGGCACGAATTGGCGTGCGGCTTCGAGCATGTAGAGGTCGCTGTACGGGTAGCTGCCCATCACGCGCTTGCCGGCCAGCCTGATGGCAGGCCGTAGCGCAGCCGGCATGACGCGGGCGAATTCGCGCACCGGGACGTCGCCCCGGAACAGGTACATCGGCTTGAAGACCGAGGACCCTTGGGTCAGTTCGAGCGCGTCGAGGGTGCCGTCGGTGTCGAGGAGTTGCGCGGTGCGCAACGCCTCATCGATCCAGATGCTGCCGGGCAGTCCGTCGTCCATATTCAGTTTGGCGATGACGGCGATCCGGCCCCCGGCCATCTCGCGGACGCGTTCGGCGATCTCCCGTGACAGGCGGGAACGGTTGTCGATGGAGCCGCCGTACTCGTCCTTGCGGCGGTTGATGAGTGGGCTCAAAAACGAGCTCGGCAGATACAAGTGTCCGAAATGCAGTTCAACTGCGTCGAATCCGGCATCGATGGCTACCTGGGTTGCCGTGCCGAACTGGTCGATGACGGTTGCTATCTCGTCGCGGGTGATCGCCCGGCAGTAGGCCAACGATGTCGGGTTGACGAACCGGCTCGGCGACAGGGCGGTCACCCCGGTCAGCGCCCTAGGGGCCACCACCCCGGCGTGGCCCAGCTGGGCCGAGATGGCCGCACCCGCCCCATGCACGGCATCGGTAAGTCTGCGCAGGCCGGGCAGCGCCTGCGAGCTCATGACGATCTGACCCGGGGCGCTGGCGCCCTCGGGCGCGACACAGCAGTAGGCCACCGTCGTCATGCCCACTCCCCCGTCGGCGAACGCC
>NZ_LZIX01000147.1:0-19360 GCF_001666955.1 Mycobacterium sp. E735
GACTGGACCGGCCTGCTCGTGGATGAGGTGCTGGGGGGCACCGGGTGGCGTCCGGTCGAGGCCTGCGTCGTGGCGGAGGAGCTTGGTCGAGCGCAGGACGGGTCGGCGTGGTTGGGAACCACGATCGGTGCCGCGGCGCTCGCCTCCGCGCCCGGGTACCCCAGGCAACAGTTGCTGCCCGGCCTGCTCGCCGGGACCGCGACGGCCGGCGTCGCGATCGTCGGCGAGCCCGCACGGATCATCCGCCACGACGCAGGCCTCGACCGGACGCCACCCGGTGCCCCCCAGCACCTCATCCACGAGCAGGCCGGTCCAGTCCATTTCGGCAAGGTCCTTGACCGATCCCCGCTCGCCGCGTTCGGACAGGAACTCCCGCGCCGACGCTCTCAACAGGTCGAGGTCGACGTCCTCGTCCGCCATCGCGCCGTTAGCTGCGGGCGAGCAGCTGGTCGGCGTTGTCGCGCATGATCCGTCGCTTGGTGGCGTCGTCGAGCGGGTCGAGCAACTTGGCGAACTCGGCCGGCACGGCCAGCCCTTCGGCGTGCGGGTAATCCGAGCCCATGACCAGGCAGTCGTCGTATCCCAGGCTCGCGACGATCGCCGGGATGTCGTCCTCGGGGTACGGCACGACCCGAACATGACGGCGGAAGATCGCCGACGGTCGCTCCGTGAGCTTCCCGCCGATCCATGGTCCGTTGCGGCCCATGCCGCGGCTCTTGTCCATGTGCCGGACGAAGAACGGCACCCATTCCGCGCCGTGCTCGGCGACGAGGACATTCAGACCCGGAAAGCGGCCGAAGAGATTGTCGAAGATGAGGGCTGACAACGTCTCCTCGATCGGCCGCTGCCCGTAGATGTTCATCCACTGCCACGCGGACATGTGCCAGGAGGCCGGGTCGGGGTCCTGGCCCCACGCGGGCGAAATCGCATTGAAGTACCAGAACGGCATGATGTGGAACACCAGGACGCAGCCGGCCTCCTGCAGGCGCGCGTAAATGGGATCGAAGTACGGGTCGCCCGGTGACCGGCCGTAGGCCGGCCCCGTCGGCAGCAGCACGAACTTCGCTCCCTGCGCGATGATCGCCTCGGTCTCCGCGATCGCGGAATCCAAGTCGCGCAACGACATCAGCGCCGTCGCATAGATCCTGTCGTCGTAGTTGAAGCCCCACTCTTCGTCGAACCATCGGTTGAACGAGCGCAGATTCGCATACAGTGCCGCAGTGTCGTCGACGTAGTGTTCCGCCGCCAGCGCCATACCGCTGGGATAGATGACCATCCGCTCGATGTTCTGGTCCGCCATGACGGCCAGCCGGGCGGCACGCTCGACGAATTCCGGTTGCATGGGTTGCGGCTCGTAAGACTCCTCGGGGTTGCCCGATCCCATTTGCCTGAGCATCTCCTTGAGCGAGCCTGGCCGGTAGGCGACATCCAGGCCCAAACCGCCCTCGCTGTTGAAGGTCGCGACGCGATGGCCGGCCAGGATCACCTCGACGCCGTCGGCCCCGCGTACGGTGGTGATCGCCCGGTCTCGGAACTTTTCGGGCAGATAGCGGGTGAACGCATCCCGCGTCTCGTAGCAGTGCGTATCGCAGTCGAAGATGCCGTAATCGAGTTTCGTGGTCACCGCGTCGGTCTCCTTTAGTGAGAATGTAAATTCTCTATTTCCAGAAAACATACTATCCTGGTGCGGCAATGGCCATCCCGGGCTGGATGCCCGAAGGGCTCGAGCAGCGGGCGGCGCCGGCTCGGCCGCAATCGCACCGAGGAGACATGAGACCTTCACAACCGCTGGGAGACAAGAGGATCGGGCCCGCAGCGATTGGCTTGTGGATGGCCGATCCCGCGACACGGCCGAGCCGGGAGGCTGCGCGTGCCGACCGGTGAGCTCGACGAGCTCCGCGCGGTCGTTCGGGACTACCTGACGGCCACATCACCCAGCGAGACCGTGCGCAAGTTGATGGCGACGGAAACCGGCTACGACGAGGCATCGTGGCGCCAGATGGCCGGCGAGTTGGGGCTGCACGGCATCGGGGTTCCCGAGCGGTGGGGCGGGGCGGGTGCGGGCATGGCCGAACTGGCGGTGGTCTTTGAGGAAATGGGGCGCACGTTGCTGTGCTCCCCCTTCTTCGCCACCGTGGCCATGGCGACCCAGGCCATTCTCGCCAGCGGCGATGATGCCGCGGCCGAAGAGTTCATCCCCGGCTTCGTTGACGGCTCTGCCACCGCAACGCTGATCCTCAACGGCCGCCTTGGCGCCTGGGACCCCGGTGCAGTGACGTTGCGTGCCGACCGCAGCGGCGGCGCCTACCGGGTCCACGGTGAGGCGCCGCTCGTGATCGACGGTCACACCGCGGACGTCATCCTCGCCGCGGCCAATACCGAAGCCGGCATCTCGTTGCTGGCGATTCGGGCCGGGTCAGAGGGGGTCCGCCGGACCCCGCTGGCAGGACTCGACCGCACCCGAAAATTCGCCCGGCTGGAGTTCGGCGGTGTCCGGGCGGCGCTGATCGGCACGGAGGGGGCCGCGGCCGACTTCCTGGCACACACTTCGGACCTCGCCATCGTGGCGCTGACTGCCGAACAGGTGGGCGCCGCGCGGCGCTGCCTCGACATGGCCGTCGACTACGCCAAGCAACGGATCCAGTTCGGTCGGCCCATCGGCAGTTTCCAGGCGATCAAGCATCGGTGCGCGGACATGTTGGTTCAGGTTGAGGGTGCGCTTTCCGCCGTGTCGCATGCGGCCGAAGTGGCCCACACCGATGAGCTGCCGACCGCCGCGTCGGTCGCGAAAATGGTGTGTTCCGAGGCCTTCCTCCACGTCGCGCTCGACAACATGCGCATCCACGGCGGTATCGGCTTCACCTGGGAACACGACGCCCACCTTTTCGCCCGCCGCGCCAAGGCCACCCAGTTGATCTTCGGCGACCCGGACTACCACGCCCAACGACTGGCCACACTTGTCTCCGCGACGAAAGGACCCACGTGACCGTTTCTTTCTCTCTCGAACTGCCCACCCAGCGAGTCGAGGCGGTGGACGAGTTCGTCACCGCCGACGCCATTGCCGACATCGCGCGAGCGGCCGAGGCGAGCAAATTCGCGGCGGTCCATGTCACCGACCACCCCGCACCGGACTCCAAGTGGCTCGACCACGGCGGGCACCACGCCCTCGATCCGTTCGTCGCGTTGGCCTTCGCCGCCGCCGCAACGACCCACGTCAAGCTGCTGACCAATGTCTACATCGCCGCCTACCGCAACCCGTTCCTCGGCGCCAAATCGATTCAAAGCCTCGCGGTGTTGTCCGGGGGCCGGCTGATCCTGGGCACCGCGGCGGGATACCTGAAGCCCGAATTCAAGGCCCTGGGAGTCGATTTCGACAACCGCGGTGCCCTGCTCGATGAGGCCCTCGATGTGCTGGACAAGGTGCTCGGCGGCGGCGACCTCGCGTACGAGGGGACGTCGTTCGCCGCCCGCGGCGTCCGGTTGCGGCCGCTGCCCGCGAGTCCGCCCCCGGTCTGGGTCGGCGGCAACAGCAAGGCGGCGGTTCGCCGGGCGGTGTCACGCGCTCAGGGGTGGGCGCCGTTCAATACGTTCGGCTACGCGGCGGCCTCGCGCACAGCGGAAATCTCGACGATCGATGACCTGGCGCTCGCCATCGACTGGGCCAAGCAGTACGCGGCCGAGATCGGCCGCACCGCACCGCTGGAGATCTGTTTCTCGGCGGGAAACCTGTTGGACGACGGTAAGTCGGCCGACGAACGTCACGCGACGATCGCGCGGCTCGAGTCCGCCGGGGTCACCTGGCTCACCATCGCGCCGGCAGGTGCCGACCGGACCGAAGTCATCGACCGTGCCCGCGCCTTCGCCGACGAGTTCATCGCCGGGTGACGCGACGTCACGCCATCAGACTGCCGGCGGCGAATGCGTCCACGCTGATCCGGCGATGGGCGAACAGCCACCGACCGTCGACGGGTGTCAGTACGTCGCGGTAGCGGCCCCAGTGGTCGAGCCCGATGTCGGTGTGGACGGCGAAATAACTGCTGACCTCGACCCTGTCGCGGGCCACCGACCCGAACCTGATGCTGGTGACGTGGTGGCGGACATGAGTCGGCGCCCGCCGCCCCGATTGCCCAGGCTTTGTCACAGCGGCGCCCAGGCCCGCCTCGATCGCCGAGGGTCCCGTCAGCGGCCCGTCCCCCCCGGTGAATTCCAGCACGCCCTCGTCGCCGAAGCATGCGGCCAGCGCGCGAAGATCGAATCGGTCTGTGTTCGCGGTGTAGTCGGCCAACGTCTGTCGCACCGACTCCCGAACCTCGAGCTCCCACGCCTCCACCTGACCTCCTCGTTAATGACCGTTCCAGCACACGATAACGTTTATTCTCATGCCGCAACCAAGCCTTGAGGACCTGCTCGATCCGGTGACAACCGCGCTGGTGACCCAAGAGTGTCAGGGCGGGGTGATCGGGCCGCAGGCCGGCCTTCCGCTGCTCGCCGAGGAGGCCCGGCGAGAAGCCATTCCCAACATTGCCAGGCTGCTCGATGCGGCCAGGGCGGCCGGCGTGACGGTCGTGCACTGCCTGATACAGCGGCGCGCCGACGGTCGCGGTTCGAACACGAACGCCCGGTTGTTCGCGGCGGGGAAATCCTTCAGCGTCGACCTGACGCCCGGTAGCGCGGGCGCCTCGGTGCTCCCGGAATTGGGTCCACGCGACTCCGACCTTGTGCTCACCCGCACCCACGGTGTCGGCCCGATGTGCGGCACCGACCTGGACTCGATGCTGCGCAACCTGGGAATCAAAACCATTGTCGGAGTTGGCGTGTCGGTGAATATCGCGATCACCAACTTCGTCATGGATGCGGTCAACCGTGGCTATCAGTTCGTCCTACCGCGGGACGCGGTCAGTGGGTACCCGCGCGAGTATGCCGATTCGATCATCGACAACACGCTGTCCCTGCTCGCCACCGTGACCCCGTCGAGCGCGGTCATCGACGTGTGGAATGCAGCGGTGTGACCTGTCGCCGGCGCCCCAGATGTGGATGTTGCCGGGCGATGGTGATAACGTCGTTCTCAAATAGCGTAAATGATCATATTCGCTGCTCAGGAGGAAGAGTCACATGTCGTCCCGATCACTGCCGTATCCGGTTTTCGACATCGACAACCACATGTACGAGACGACGGACGCGCTCACGAAATACCTGCCCAAGGAGCACCGCGGGAAGGTCGGTTACGTCGAGGTCAGCGGCAGGCCCAAACTGGTTGTCAAGGACCGCATCAGCCACATGATCCCCAACCCGACGTTCGCGCGGGTTGCCAGGCCGGGCAGCGCCGAGGACTACTTCCTCGGCAACAACCCCGAGGGCCTCAACTTTCGCGAGTTCATCGGCGAGGCAATGGATGTCATCCCCGCCTACCAGGCGCCCGCCCCGCGGTTGGAGCTGATGGATGAACTGGGGCTCGACCAGTGTGTGATGTACCCGACCCTCGCCAGCCTCATCGAGGAGCGCACCACCGACGACGTCGTCCTCACCCACGCGATCATCCACGCGCTCAACGAGTGGATGCACGAGCATTGGACGTTCAACTACCACGATCGGATCTTCGCCACACCCGTCATCTGCCTGCCGATCGTGGACGAAGCCATCAGGGAACTGCACTGGTGCTTGGAGCGCGGTATGAAGACATTCCTGGTTCGGCCCGCGCCGGTGCCCAGTCGCTTCGGCGGCTCGCGATCCATGGGGCTGCCCGAGTTCGACCCGTTCTGGGAGGAGGTCGTCAACGCCGGCATGCCGGTCACCATGCACGCCTCGGACAGCGGCTACCAAAAACACCTCATGGAATGGGAGGGCGGCGACGAGTACCTGTCCTTCGCACCGAGCGCCCTGCGCGAGGTCGTGATGGGGCACCGGGCCATCGAGGACACCCTGGCCGCCATGATCTGCCACGGCGCGCTCTCGCGCTTCCCGGATCTGAAGATCTTCTGCGTGGAGAACGGCAGCGGCTGGGTGCGCAACCTGCTCGAGCAGCTCAACACGGCGTACAAGATCATGCCGAAGGAGTTCGACGAGCACCCGGTCGAGGTGTTCAAGCGCAACATCTACATCCACCCGTTCCTAGAGGACGACGTCAAGGGCATCGTCGACATCATGGGCGAGGACCACGTCATGTTCGGCTCCGACTTCCCGCACCCCGAGGGTATCGGCGACCCGCTGAGCTTCGTCGACCGGCTGGACGGCATCCCGGACTCGGCCAAGGCGAAGATCATGGGCGGCAACGCGATCGAGCACTTGAAGGTCAAGGTCGCGGCGTGACCCAGGCGCCCGCTGGCCCCACGGTTTACGAGGGGATCGCGGACTTCGAGGCTCACGTCGGCGAGCACCTTGGGTACAGCGATTGGCATCGGGTCACGCAGAAGGAGATCGATCTCTTCGCCGAGGCAACCGGTGACCATCAGTGGATCCACGTCGACCGGGAGAGGGCGGCCAGCGGTCGGTATGGCAGGACCATCGCACACGGCTATCTAACCTTGTCGCTGGTACCCATCCTGGTGCAACAGATCTATAAGGTGACCGGGCTGGCGATGCAGGTGAACTACGGCTCCGACAAGCTTCGGTTCCCCGCGCCGGTGCCGGTCGACTCGCGCATCCGGGCGGGGGCCGAGCTGTTGAAGGTGGAGCGCAACGACAAGGGGGGACGGGCCACGGTGCGCGTCACGGTCGAAGTCGAGGGCAACGACCGACCGGCGTGCGTCGTCGACACGATCGCGGCGATGGTCGACGCCTGACCACACGACACACGCCCGCCGGGGCTGACGGCGGCGGGTATCGCTACGCGTTGAGAATGCGTTGGCCGATGACGCGTTGCTCCTGCAACGCGTCGATGTCCGCATCGGACAGTCCAAGCGCCCCAAGCACCTCGGCGTTGTGCTGACCCAGCGTCGGTGCGGCGGTCCGGTGGTGGTGTGCGGGGCCCGGCGAAATCTGAAATGGCCAGCCCGGAAACCTCTGTCGGCCAGTGATCGGGTGGGCCAAATCCTGATAGAAACCGCGCGCATCGAGCTGTTCGACGTCATACATCTCGTCGGCTGCAAGTAGACGCTCGGCTGGGACGCGTTGTCGGACAAGCGTTGCCACCAGCTCACCGGCGGGTCGCCTGCTCGTCCAACTCGCGAGCACCTCGTCGAATTCGTCGTGGTGTTGCCGGCGAGCTTCCGCAGTCGCGAATCTCGGGTCGTCGCGCAGCTCGTCACGATCGATGGCGGCCAGCAGCGCGACCCAGTCGGCGTCGTCGCGCACGGAGATCGCGATCCACTCGTCGGTGCGGGCCGTCGGATAAACGCCTTGGGCGTATTCGCGGTGCCGATTTCCCTCCCGCGGCCGCACCGTGCCCGTCAGTGAGTACTCGATCACCGGTTCGGCGGTCACCGCAGCGCCAACCTCGATTTGCGCGACCTCGATGAGCTGGCCCTCACCGGTCGACCGCCGATGCTCGAGCGCGGCCAGCAACGCCACACCCGCATGTACGCCGGCGATGGGATCGGCGGGGCCCTGCAGGTTGCACGGCGGGCCATCCGGGTAACCGGTTATCGCCGACATCCCGGACACCTGTTCGATGTTCAGCGCCCAGCCCACGTAGTCGCGCCACGGCCCCTGTAGACCGAATCCGGGCATTCGCACCATGATCACGCCGGGATTGATCTTCGCGAGGGACTCATAGTCGAGCCCGAATTGCTCGACCACGCGCGGCGAGAAGTTCTCCACCACCACGTCGGCCTCGGCGGCCAGCCGCAGGGCCAACTCGCGGCCGGCGGCGGAGTTGAGGTCCAGGGTGATATCGCGCTTGTTGAGGTTCGTTCCCTGCCAAAGTGGCCCCCGTTCGTACCAGTCTTCCCCTTCGCGGAGTAACGAGCCGGAGTAGCGGTGGCCGTCGGGGCGTTGGATGGATTCGACCTTGACCACGTCCGCCCCGAACGCGCCGAGGTAGCACGTCAGGTAGGCACCCGCCCAGAAGGTGCTCAGGTCGAAGACCTTCAAACCGTCGAACGGCAGGGCGACATTGCGGACGCCGTCCTCCCGGCGGGGTGCTTGCCGCTCGCCCCAAGCGGCCTGCGTGGCACTTCGGAGGGCGGGAGCAGGCAGCGATGGCGCGCTCGGCGTCTTCGAAAACCGAAACGGCGCACCAGGTCTGGTGAACCCGCCGGATTCAGTCGGGGCCTTGACGAAGAACCCCCGCTCGGCGTACTGCGGACAGGCGAGAATGGTGTCGCCGTCGGTGACCGGCGCGGCGGGTATCCGCATGGCCTGACTCAGCTCGACCAGATCGGAGACGGTCATCGAATCGAGGAAGGGCTGTGCCTTGGCAAAAAACTCGCCGCGCTCTGGCCCACCCAGCATGACCGCGAGCTGATGCTCGCCGAATTCGGGCAACCCGACCATGGCGCACACGTCCAGCCAGTGCTGGCCGGTCAGGCAGTTGATGCCGATCCAGCCATCGGCGGCCCGAACGATCCCCAGCATCGGTGCGGCTTTGGAATTCGTCGGCAGACCAAGGCTTTTCAGGCGAGCCGCCATCAGCATCGGATACGGCAGCGTCGACAGCAACGACTCGAACATCGAGACGTCCACCTCGACGGGCCTGTTCGTTCCGTCCGCGGCGATTCGCAGTGCCGTCAGCGTCCCGAGGGCCGCATACGAGCCCGCGATGTACTCCGGGATCCGGGCGCCCGCCTGTACCGGAGCCCGACCGGGATCGCGCATGTTGACCCACCCCGCGGCCGCCTGCAGGGTCAACGGAGTCGTCACCCGGTCGCGAAGCGGTCCCTCCTGGCCGAAGCTCGAAATCCGGACGACTATGAGGCCGGGGTTGATCCGGCCAAGGGCGTCCAGGTCCAGGCCCCACTCCAGGCGGGCAGCCGAGCCCGCCGGCAGGTCCTCCACGAGCACATCCGCCGTCGCGATCAACTCGTGGACGGCGGCGAGGCCATCCTCCTGACCGAAATCGACTGTCGTTCCGCGTTTCCCCGCATTGAGATACCCGAACAGCCCGCATCGCTCGGGATCCGGAACGTTCGCGGGGAACGGACCCCACCGGCGCAACGGGTCACCCGCCGGCGGCTCGATCTTGCATACGTCGGCGCCCAGGTCGACGAGCAGCTTTGTGCAATACGGCCCCGCGATCTCGGAGGCGAGCTCGACGACACGCAACCCCGTCAGCGGCCGGTTCACGCCGGTATCCCGATGGCCTTCGGCTCCATGTAGGCCCGCAGTCCCATCACACCGCCCTCCCGGCCGATCCCGCTCTGCTTGAAGCCGCCGAACGGTGCGTCCCCGGGGATGGTCCCGTTGATCGACACCTGCCCGGTCCGGATCCGGCGGGCGATGCCCACGGCACGGTCGACGTCACGTCCCCAAACCGCGCCACCTAGCCCGTAGGCCGAGTTGTTGGCGATCGCCACCGCGTCGTCGTCGTCGCGGTACCGCAACACCGTCAGGACGGGTCCGAACACCTCCTCCTGCGCGATGTAGGACTCCGCCGACGCATCGGTGAGTATCGTCGGCTCGAAATAGAAGCCCTTGTTCAGGTCTTTCGGACGGGCTCCCCCGGCCACCACGGTCGCACCGTCGGCCTCAGCGCGTTTGACGAAGCCCTCGACGCGGTCGAGGTGCTCGCGGCTGATCAGCGGTCCCATGGTGACCGCCGGATCGACGGGATCGCCGATCACGACCGCGCGGGCCAGCGCGGCGAGCCGGTCCACCACTTCGTCGTGGATCGCGTCCGGCAGCAGCAGCCTGCTGTTGAGGATGCAGGCCTGCCCGGCATGCATCGTGCAGCCCTCGAACAGCAGACGCTCCATGAATTCGTCGGTGATGTCGACGTCGGGAAGCAGGATCGTCGCCGACTTTCCGCCGCATTCCAGCAGAACTCGTTTCATGGTCGTCGCCGCGCCCGCCATCACGTCGCGGCCCACAACCGAGCTGCCGGTGAAACTGACCATGTCGACCCTGGGGTCCAAGGTCAGGCTTCTGCTGGCCTCGAGGCTGTTCGGCGTGACCACATTGACCACACCCGAGGGGATGTCGGTGTCCTCGTGGACGACCCGGGCGAGGGCGAGCCCGGCAAGGGGCGTCAGCGGGGACGGTTTGAGCACGAGCGTATTTCCGGCCGCGAGCGCCGCTCCCAATTTCATGACATTGAGGGTGTGCGGGAAGTTCCACGGCGTCATCGCCGCCACCACACCGAGCGGTTCGTAGCGCAACAGCGTGGTGCCCGCGGCACCCCACGCGTCCAAGGGCGCCTCGGCGGGTTCGACTGCCAGTTCGGCGGCGTGTCCCATCATGAAGACCGGTCCGTCGACGTGAATCAGCCGCTCGTTTGCGGTACAACCCCATTCGGCCTGCGCGAGGTCGTAGATCTCCTCTCCCCTGGCCAGCAACGCGTCGCTGAGCTGTTGCAGGCACCGCGCACGCTCGGCGGGATCGGCCGCCGGCCACGGACCCGTATCGAAGGCCGTTCTCGCGGCGCCGATCGCCTGCGCAACTTGGTCAACGCTGGCGTCGGGCGCCGTTCCGATCACCGCTTCGGTCGCGGGGTTCGTGACGTCGTAGCGCCCGCTGTCCGGGTCGGTCCACCGCCCGTCGATGTAGTGCCCCTCAGCCTCGAGGAGGGAACGAGACCCAGCCATCATCCGCCTGCCTTCCCTGACTGCTTGCTCGCGGCGCGTTGCGGGCGGCGCCTTACGAGAACATACATACTTTGGCAGTGTGTACACAACCCGCTGCAGCGCCCTGACCGGCAATTAACGTAATTTCCGGTCATATACGCCGTGATTGACAGATGGCCCGGGCCTACTGTAGACACCATGGAAACGGACATTCTTCTCAAATCTGTCCGAAGCAAGCTCGGTGTCGAGGAAGGCATGCGGTGCCCACAACTACTGTCCCATTGCATTCACCCGACTTCTACGCCGGCGATCCGTACCCGGTCTACCGAGAGCTTCGCAACACCACGCCTGTCGTGTGGAATGACGTCACCAAGTTCTGGGCGCTGTTGAAGTACGAGGACATTCGTTATGTCTCCGGCCACCCACTGACCTTCTCATCGACGAAGGGCATCTCGATACCGGATCCCGCCCAACCCGAACCCGTTCAGGAGGGCAACCTGATCTTCACCGATCCCCCACGCCACCGGCAGCTTCGCAAGCTCATCAACTCCGGCTTCACCCGCCGCCAGGTGCAGTTGCTCGAACCCAAGGTGCGCGAGATCGTGCGCGGCATAGTGGACAACATCGACCCGGCAAAGACACAGCAGTTCGCTGAGGACATCGCGTCACCCCTGCCGACGCGGTTGATCGCGGAGATGCTGGGGGCCCCGACCGAGGACTGGGAAAAGTTTCGGACGTGGTCTGACGCGGCGGTGGGCACCGCCGATCCGGACATCGAGATGGATCACCTCGTCGCGCTCGGTGAGCTCTACGAATATTTCACCAAGCTCATCGCGGCTCGCCGATCCGGTGAGGTCAGCGGGCAAAACGATCTGCTGAGCATTTTGGCGGCGGCCGAGGTCGACGGCGAGCAGCTCAGCGACGCGGACCTGCTGAATTTTTCGTTCCTGTTGTTGGTCGCCGGCAACGAAACCACCCGCAATCTGATCGCGTTGGGCACGCTGGCGTTGATCGACCATCCCGATCAGTTCGCGCTACTGCGGTCGAACCCGGCGGAATTGTTGCCCTGCGCGGTCGAGGAGATGTTGCGATTCACCAGCCCGGTCACCCACATGGCCCGCTGCGCCACCGAGGACGTCGAGATCCGCGGCCAGCAGATCAAGGCGGGCGACACGGTGGTCATGCTCTACGGCGCCGCCAACCGCGACGAAGAAATCTTCGGCCCTACCAGCGAAGACTTCGACATCACGCGTAACCCAAACCCCCACATCGCATTCGGTGCGGGTGAGCACGCCTGCCTTGGTGCCCAGCTGGCCCGGCTGGAGGCTCGAGTGTTCTTCGAGGTGCTCTTGGGAACGTATCCGTCGATCGAACTCACCGGCGACGTGACGCGACTGCGCGCCACCATGACGCCAGGCGTGAAGAGCATGCCGGTACGACTGGGAACGAGCGGCTGATGGACTTCGACTACACACCCGAACAGGAACAGCTTCGGAAGGACTACCGGACCCGCCTCGAAGCGGTGATGACGCCGGAGCGCAGAGCCGCCGTCGCCAACCTGACGGAGGGAGGCGCCGCGATCGCCGAATGCAGGCGCGCGCTCGGCGAGGCCGGTCTGCTCGGCGTCGCCTGGCCGGTTGAATTCGGGGGCGGCGGCCTGACCGCGCTGGAGCAGTACATCTTCTCGGAAGAGGCCCGCAGGGTCAACGCCCCGCTGCCGATGATCACGCTCAACACCGTGGGGCCCACGCTGATTCAGTACGGCACCGAGGAGCAGAAAGCCAAGTTTCTGCCCGCCATCCTCAAGGGCACCGTCGAATTTGCGATCGGCTACTCGGAGCCCGGGGCCGGCAGCGATCTCGCGTCGCTGCGCACCACGGCGGTGCGCGACGGCGACGAGTTCGTCATCAACGGCTCGAAAATGTTCACCAGCGGGGCCGAGTTCGCCGACTACATCTGGCTGGCCGCCCGTACCGACCCGAACGCGAAGAAACACAAGGGGATAACCCTTTTCATCGTGCCGACCGACTCGCCGGGGTTCTCCTGGAAGCCGTTACACACCATGCCGGGTGTGTCCACGTATTACACCTTCTACGATGACGTCCGGGTACCCGAGAGCGCCATCGTGCTCGGCGAGAACCAGGGCTGGACGTTGGTGACCAACCAGCTGAATCTGGAACGCGCCGCGCTCGGCAACCTCGGCGCCCTGGAACCGCTGTTCAACAAGACGCTGAAATGGGCGTCGACGACGCCGCTGGACGACGGCATGGTCATCGACAAGCCCTGGGTGCAGCAGGCGCTGGCCCGCGTGGAAGCGCAGGTCGCGGCCTACCGACTACTCAATCTGCGCGTGAACTCGACGATGAGCGCCGGCGCGCTCGGCATGGGCGAGGCTTCCGCGGCAAAGGTGTTCGGCACGGAGCTCACGCAGCAGGTTGCCCGCGAACTGCTCGAGGTTGTCGGCCAGGCCGGTACGCGCAAGGACGCGGCGGCTCCACTCAAGGGCGAATTGGAGAGCGCATATCGCATGGCGGTCATCAACACATTCGGCGGCGGGGCCAACGAGCTTCAACGCGACATCATCGCCATGGCAGGCCTGGGGATGCCGCGCGCGCCGCGCGACATGCGGGCCGGCGCATCCTAAGAGGAAGGTACGAGCCGTGACCGAAACAACGAAGGACCCGCTGCGCGAGCGCCTCGACGCGCTCATCGGTAGACCCATCAGTTCCGGACAGCCGGTCAAGGCGCCGGATCCCGTGAATGCGGCAATGATTCGGCATTGGGCGTACGCGCTCGACGATATGAACCCCGCCTATCTGGATCCGGAGTTTGCCTCCTCCTCTCGCTACGGTGGCCTCGTCTCGCCTCCGGTGATGCTGCAGTCGTGGACCATGGCGCCACCCAAGCTCGCAGGCATTCACGAGCGTGGCGGAGTCCCCGTCGAGCTCAAGGAGAATCCGCTGCAGTTCCTGACCGATGCGGGCTACACCGGCACGGTCGCCACCAACTCCGAGTTCGAGCTCGAGCGTTACCCACGGGTGGGCGACGAGATCACCGCCGAAACGGTTTTCGAGACGATCTCCGACGAGAAGAAGACGGCGATGGGCCACGGCTACTTCGTCACCTGGATCACCACCTATCGCGACCAGAACGGCGAGGTGATCGGCCGCCAGCGGTTCCGCACCCTGCGGTTCAAGACGGGAAACTGATGGCCACCAGACTCGCTCCGTCGATCAGTCCGGACACCGAATTCTTCTGGTCGGGCCTTCGGGACCACAAGCTGCTGATCCAGCGGTGCACGGACTGCAAGACCCTGCGGGTGCCCCCGCGCCCGATGTGCGGGAACTGCCAGTCCCTCAACTGGGATTCCGTCGAATCGACCGGCCGCGGAACGGTTTACAGCTTTGTCATGCCGCAATATCCTCCGCTGCCGTTCCTCCAATATCCCTACGTGGTCGCCCTGATCGAGCTCGACGAAGGAGTTCGCATCGTGTCGAACCTGTGCGAAATCGAGCCCGGCGCCATCGAGGTCGGGTTGCCCGTCGAGGTTTTCTACGAGAATTTCGAAGCCATCCCGAGCGGGGAAGAGCTGGTGCTGCACCAGTTCCGGCCCGCGCGCTGACAACGAGGCATCAAGCGAGCATGGACTTTACCTTCACCGAAGAACAAGAGACGGTCGGCAAGGTGGCCCGTCAACTCTTCGAGCACCGCGCCACCCCCGACGCTCTGACCGACCTGGAATCCGGCGGGGTTCGCCACGACGAAGCGATGTGGCGCGAACTCGCTTCGTCGGACCTGCTGGGCATCGCGCTGCCCGAGTCCGTCGGCGGCAGCGGACGCGGCTTCCTCGAGCTCGGCGTGCTACTCGCCGAGGTCGGCTGGAGCGTTGCGCCCGCGCCCGTCTACGCGACCCTCCTGCTCGGCGCGGATACCATTGCGCGACACGGTGACTCGGCTATCCACGAGCGATACCTCCCGGGAGTGGTGGACGGCAGCACGATCCTCACAGCCGCGCTCGCCGAACAGGGCAACTCCGACCCGACCGCGCCACGCACAACCGCGCGCGCCGACGGCGACGCCTGGACCCTCGACGGCAGCAAGGAGCTCGTACCGGCGGCGCAGCTTGCCGAAGCCATCGTGGTTTCGGCTCAAGCCGACGACGGCCCGGCCTTGTTCGTCGTCGATGCGGCGGCCGACGGCGTGACCGTGTCGCCGGTGGCGACCACCAACGGTGAGCCCTACGCGGACGTCGAACTGACTGGCGTCGTGGGGCATCGACTCAACGGGGGTGGCGCCGCGGACGCGGTCGGCTCGCTGTACACCAGGGCACTGGTCGGTTTGTGCGCGATGCAACTCGGCGTCGCCGAACGCGCGTTGAAGATCGCCGCTTCCTACACCGGCGAACGCGAGCAGTTCGGCAGACCCATCGGCTCGTTCCAGGCCGTGCAGCAACGGCTGGCCGATGCATTCATCGACGTCGAGGCGATCCGGTGGACCACCTGGCACGCCGCGTGGCTGATCGCCGAGGGTCGGCCCGCGACGCGCGAGGCCGCCATCGCCAAGTTCTGGGCGGCTGAAGCCGGAGCGCGGGTCGTGGCGTCGGCCCAGCAGGTCCACGGCGGCATTGGCATCGACGTCACTTACCCGCTCCACCGATATTTCCTGTGGGGCAAGCAGATCGAGCTCTCCCTGGGCGCGGCCCCCCTCCAGCTCGCCCGCCTGGGCGCGACCTACCCGGAAGGAAGCAGATGACCTCCACCGCCGATCGCACCACCACGCTGGCGTGGGACTCGATCAATGTGGGTGACGAAGTCGCCCCGCTGGATGTTCCGGTGACCACCACGCTGATCGTCGCCGGGGCCATCGCATCCCGTGATTACATGCCGGTTCACCACGACCGCGATTTCGCGAACTCCCAAGGATCGAAAGACATCTTCTTGAACATCCTCACGACCAATGGTCTCTGCGTGAAATTCCTGCACGACTGGGCGGGCCCGGAGGCGATGATCAGGAAACTGTCCATCCGCCTCGGCGTACCCGCATACCCGAATGATCCGCTCCGGTTCACTGGTTCGGTCACGGACAAGTCCCAGACCGACCGCGAAGGACTTGTCGAGGTCACCTTCAAAGGCACCAACAGCCTCGGTGACCACGTCTCCGGGACCGCGGTGCTCAGCCTGCTCCACGGTGTGGACTTATGAGCGACGGTATCGGCGGTAAAGCCGCGCTGGCCGGTATCGGACAGACCGAGTTTTCCAAGGAATCGGGCCGCACCGAGATGCAACTGGCGTGCGAGGCGGTGCTCGCCGCGATCCGCGACGCCGGGCTGACGCCCGCGGACATCGACGGCATGGTCACCTTCAGCGTGGACGACAACGAGGAGATCGAGGTCGCCCGCAACGTCGGCATCCGGGAACTGACGTTCTTCACCCGGGTTCCGCACGGCGGTGGCGCGGCGGCCGGCACCGTCATGCAGGCCGCCATGGCGGTCGCGACCGGAGCGGCAAAAGCGGTGGTGTGCTACCGAGCCTTCAACGAGCGCTCCGGCTTCCGCTTCGGCGGCGCCGGCCGCCAGCCGGGCGTGACACCGCTGTGGATGGCGCCCTACGCGCCGTTCGGCTTCATGACGCCGGCCGCCTGGGTGGCCTTGCACGCCCACCGTTACATGACGACGTACGGCGTCACCAACGCGGACTTCGGCAAGATCTCCGTCATCGACCGCAAGCACGCCGCGAGGAATCCCGATGCGTGGTTCTACGGGAAGCCCATCACCCTCGAGCAACACCAGCAATCACGATGGATCATCGAGCCGGTGTTGCGACTGCTCGACTGCTGTCAGGAAAGCGACGGCGGCGTTGCCATGGTGGTGACCAGCGTCGAGAGAGCACGAGACTTGGCCAAGCCGCCCGCCGTCATCACGGCCGCCGCCCAGGGCGCCGCCCATGACGGCGAGGTGATGACGAGTTACTACCGCGAGGACATCACCGGGCTGCCGGAGATGGGCGTCGTCGGCGACAAACTGTGGCGGGATTCCGGCCTTAAACCGCAAGATATTTCGACGGCGTTCCTCTACGACCACTTCACGCCCTTCGTCTTCACCCAACTCGAGGAACTCGGCTTCTGCGGCCGCGGCGAGGCCAAGGACTTCGTCTCGGTCGACGAGCTGTCACTCGGCGGCCGCATGCCGATCAACACCAACGGCGGCCTGCTGGGCGAGGCATACATCCACGGCATGAACGGCATCACCGAGGGCGTCCGTCAGGTGCGCGGCACGTCGCACAATCAGGTGGACAACGTCGAACACGTGCTGGTCACGTCGGGCACCGGCGTTCCCACCAGTGGCTTGATTCTCGCCCCCGATCACTGAGCACGCAGGCGAGGAAAGCCGATGACGCAGGCTACCGCGGTCGACACCCGAGCGGCGCTCATTTCGGCCGCGTTCGCCTGCTTCCGAACGCGCGGCTTGCGCAAGACGACGATCGTCGACATCGCACGCGCCGCCGACGTGTCCAGAAGCACGTTCTACGAATACTTCCGGGACAAGGAGACGATTGTCGAGGCTTGCGCGGAGGAGGCGTCACAAAGCTTCTATCGCAAGCTGGCAAAGGCGATTGACCGCGACGGCGGCAGCACCCTGGAGGAAAAGCTGGTCCGCGCAGCGGTTTTCGTTACCCAAGCCCGCCGGGTGGTGGAGCACGAGTCATATTTCGACGAAGAACAGGTCAACTTGATGTTGACCAAGAACGCGTCGACCCTAGTGCGGGAATGCGGTGAATTTCTCGCGCCATACATCTCCGCGGCGAGGCTGACCGGTGAGGTGCGCAACGACCTCGACGTTCGATCGGCGTCGGAGTGGTTTGCACGAATCCTGTTGTCTTTGTTCACAACCCCGTCACCCTATCTCGACGTGGATGACGACGCGGTGGCCGACTTCGTCCGAGCGTATGTCGTGCGGGGATTCGGCCATGAGCGAGGCAAACGAAGCAGCGCGTGGCTCCCGAGACCGCAAAGCTGACGGCAGGTCGATGTGCACCTAGGACTCCGCCTTGGCGCGTGCGCCGTCGAGAGACGGCACTGCGTGGCCTCCCATTCGGTCGATCTCGCGCAACAGAGGTTTCGCGGCAGCATGGATTTCGCTCATCGTCATGGCGCGTAGTGGGTGGAACCCAAGGATGAGTCGCACATGTCCCCTATCGTCAAGGACGGGCGCCGAGATGGTGGCAACCCGGAGCGCATCGCGTGCGCCGTCGCCGGATAGCAGGTTCGCCGATATGAATTCGATGCGCAATTGGTCGACGACGGAGCGCAAGTTGTGGGGCACTGTCTCGGTAGACAGCGTCTCGATCGCATGAGCCGCCTGCGCCAGCGCGGGAGTCATCCAATCGACGTCATAACCGCGGTCGCGCGTCTGAGCCAAAACTGCGCGAAGGCGCTCCGCCAGCGACGTGTCTCCGGCCGCGCCGCGCTGAATCCACGATTCCTGTTGGGTTGGGATATCCCATGCGGCGCAGGCGATCCCAAACGGCGGTGCATAGGGGATCCGCTCGAGGGAAGCGACCGGTGCGTTAGACCCGTCGGGACTTTCGAACGCGGTAATCACGAGTTCGTCTCCACTGCGCTCGACCACCGAGGCCGGCGCACCGGTTGCCTCAGTGAGACGGTGGATGGCTTCGCGAGCGACAGCCAGAAGTGGGCGCGCTGCTTCGAACCTCTCCGCGATGAGGGCAATAGTGGGACCAAGATCAAACTTCTTGGAAATGGGATCACGCGTCGCCCAACCGCGGTCACACAACGTCTTGAGTATGGAGTGCGCCGTGGCCTGAGAAAGGCCAAGTTCGCGAGCGACGTCGGAGAAGCGGTGCCCGCCATCCTCCGGCCTGCTGAGAAACTCAACGACATCGAGGACACGCTCGGCCGGTGCTGACGTGACTCCGCGCATCTTGACTCCTCTCGCGCCGCATTCTACGGTCGACTCAGTATTTAGATGAATTATTCTCTAATAGTAGAGAATACCGCATGAGGATGTGAGTGCCGGTGCGTGCCGTAGTGCTGCGAGGCGGGGAGCTTACGGTCCGCGAGACTGCCGATCCCGTTCCCGGGCAGGGCGATTTGCTGCTCAAGACCCTCAGCACCGCGATCTGTGCGTCCGACGTGCACTACATGGACCATCCGGAATTGGCGATCGACGATCCGACGGGTCGGTCGCTCTACGACCCCGACCGCGACGTTGTCCTGGGGCACGAGTTCGTGGGTGAAGTGATCGGCCACGGCCCTGGATGCGGCGAGGCCTTCCCGATCGGGGCCAGGGTGACGTCGATGCCGATCCGGTTGGTCGACGGCGGCGCTGGCGGTCTACGCATTATCGGACAGCACCCCGAGGCGCAGGGCAGTTTCGGAGAGTTGCTTGTGGTACCCGAGGCGACCGCAAGGGTGATAGAGGGCTCGGTGTCCAGCGATGCGGTCGCCGTGGTCGACGCCTTCGCGGTCGGCGAGTTTTATGTCCGCGCCTCGAATCTGCAGCCCGGCGAGATCCCGATCGTCGTCGGCGCGGGCGCCATCGGGCTGTCGGCGGTCGCTGCGCTCAGCGCGCGGGGGGTTGATCCGATCATCGTGTCCGACTTCAGCGCCGACCGCCGCGAACTGGCCCAGTCCGGGTTCGGCGCGCATGTTCTGGTCGATCCGGCCCAGCGGTCGGTGTTCGACGC
>NZ_LZIX01000148.1:0-8054 GCF_001666955.1 Mycobacterium sp. E735
CCGCGACGATCTGATCGGGCGCGTCCTCCTGGATGAAGTGCTTGGCGTCGGGCAGTTCGACCAGGACGTGGTCGGGGAAGGTCGCCCGCATCCGGGGCAGGGTCGGGCCGGGCCGGAAGGCGAAGTCCTTCATGCCCCAGACGAACAGGGCGGGTTTGGCGCCGAGCTTCGCGGGCACGTCGCGGGCGAGGCGCGCCAGCAGGGGTTCGGCGGCCAGGATCTGCCTGGGCATCTCGGCGACGCCCCTGCGCGCGTCGGGGCTGGGCTGCACGGCGCGGTAGTGCTCCATCACCGCCTCGCTCGGGCGATGCCGGGTGCCGGCGGGAACGAGTCGCTCGACAAAGAAGTTGCGGCGCAGGATCGCGTACTGCAGCGGCGGGCTGGACATCACCCGGCTGAACACCTTGGTCGTGAACACGTCGGTGGGCCAGAACCAGGTGTTGCCCAGGATGACGCCGCGCACCCGCTCGGCCCGCTCCACCGCGACCGCCATGCTGATCGGGCCGCCCCAGTCCTGGCCCATCGTCAGGTAGCCCTCCAACTCCAGGTGGTCGACGAACTCGCCGAGCACCCGGGCGTGCTCCTCGATGGTGTATCCGAACGCCGCGGGCCGATCCGATAGCCCGAACCCCAGGTAATCCGGTGCGATGCAGCGGAACCGGTCCCGCAGCGCGATGACGATGTTGCGATACAGGAAGCTCCAGGTTGGGTTGCCATGCCACAACACAAGCGGGGGCCCTGAGCCCTCGTCGATGTAGTGCAGCCGGCCCCGCGAGCTGTCGAACCAGCGCGACTGGAACGGGTAGAGCCGTGGGTCGGGCGTGAAATCGATGCTCATGGCGCTCCTTCGCTCGCGCCCATGATGCTAGGCCCCGAGTGCGACATCAGCCGGGCCGCAGCGGACGTCAGTACCGGCCGAAGGCGAGGGCGACGTTGTGCCCGCCGAACCCGAACGAATTGTTGATGGCGTATCGGAAATTGCCGCGCCGTGGATTGCCCGACACCACGTCCAAATCGATTTCCGGGTCCAGGTTTTGCAGATTCAGCGTCGGCGGAACGATCTGATCGCGCAACGCCAGCACGGTCAGGATCGACTCCACCGCGCCCACCGCGCCGACGGAATGCCCCAGCGCGGACTTCGGCGCGTACACCGCGGGCCTGTTGTTGCCCAACGCGTTGTTGATGGCCTTGGCCTCGGCCAGGTCACCGATCTGCGTCCCGGTGGCGTGGGCGTTGACGTGGTCGATGTCGTCGGGCGTGAGACCCGCGAGCTGGATGGCGCGGGTCATCGCCTGGCCGGCCCGGCTCCCGCTCGGGTCGGGCGCCACCATGTGGTAGCCGTCGGACGTCACCCCGGCCCCCATCAGCCGGGCCAGGATGCGCGCCCCGCGCGCCTTGGCGTGCTCCTCGGTCTCGAGCACCATCAGCGCGCCCGCCTCGCCGAACACGAAACCGTCGCGGTCCTTGTCGAACGGGCGACACGCACCGGCCGGATCCGCGTTGTTCGTCGACATCACGATCCGCATGTTCGCGAAGGCCGCGATGGGCACCGCCTCGATCCTGGTCTCGACGCCGCCGCAGATCGCGACGTCGGCCTCGCCGAACACCATCGCCTGCCAGGCCCGCGCGATGGCTTCCGAGCCCGACGCACACGCCGACACCGGCGTCATCACACCCGCCCTGGCGTGCCGTTCCAGGCCGACCGCCTGGGCGGCCGCGTCGGGCATGTACTTGCTGACGGCGAGCGGCGAGACCGCCTTCACGCCGCGCGCCCGCAGGTTGTCCAGGCTGAACACCAGTTCCTCGCCGGAACCGAAACCGGTGCCGATCGACACCAGCAGGCGGTTCGGGTCGACGTCGGGGGAGCCGGCATGGTCCCAAGCCCGCCGGTTGACGATGGCGGACATCCTCGCCAGGTAGCCGGTTCTGCGCAGCTCAGCGGGGTTGAGCTCGCTGTCGAATTCCTCCAGCAGGTGCCCGCCGATGCGGACCGGCAGGTCGAACTCCTCCACGAACGGGTCATCGAGCTCGCGGATTCCGCTCTGGCAGTCGAGGAGCAACTTCCAGGTGGTCTCCGCGTCGGTGGCCAGTGCGGTGGTCATGGCGATCCCGGTGACCACCACGTTTGGAAGTGCTTGTCCAGTAATCAGTTTCGTCATTGCTGTCGTGGATCATCCTTTCGCGACGCCGCCCCGGTCGTCGTCACGGACGCGCGTACATCGGGGCACCCTCCGGATTCCCGTGGAAGGCGCTCGACCGAAAGCCTTCCCGTCGCGTCGGCCGTGGAATCAACCTCAAAGCCTAGCGGCAACTTGCGTTGCAGACGGGGAAGACCCCGCCGCAACGTAGCCGTACCCGCCCCGTACGCGAGCCTAATCCGGCCTCAGCTCAGGAAGGCGTTGAGTGCCGCGGCGAGGTCGGGGGACGCCGACGAGGCGAGGTTCTGGTAGCCGCCGCCGCTGAGCTGGGCGACCGCCTCCCACGTCGCGCGGTCCGGGTCACCGCCGAAGTCGATGACGTTCACCGCGATCGGTTTGGCCGGGTCGGCGCTCTTGCGGATGAAGTCCTGCAACCCGGGCCCGTCCAGGGTCTGGTCGGTGTGCGGGCCCGCGGTGATGACCAGTATCGAGTTGGTCTGGCCGACGTGGTAGTTGGTCTGCAGCTCCTGGTAGATCATGCGCAAAGTGGTGAACGACACCGCACCACCGGCCGACGAGTATTGCTTGTCCAGCGCGGCCGTCAGCGCCGCCGCGCGCGGCTGGCCGTTGACCGGGTCGCCCAGCGGCCCGCCGGGTACCTCGGAGCGGCCCTCGTGACCGTCGAACGTCCACAGGCCCACCACCGACGTGGGCGGCAGCGCCTTGATCTTGTCCTGAAGTGCGGCGATCACGTTCGCCAGCCGGGTCTTCCCGCCCTCCTGGCCGGGCATCGACTGGTCGAGCATGATGGTCGCGGCCAGCCCGCTCGACGGGGTGGCCATCGCCTCGGCAAGCGTCGTTCGCATCGCGTCGTCCCCCACCGACAGCGCGGCGGGCAGCGCCGGGAACGTGGTGACCGGGCTGCTCGGCGGCGTGACGCCGTTGACCCGGAAGCCGGCCTTGGCCAGCTTGGCGAGTTGCTCGGGCTTGTGCATGTAGCGGGCGAACTCGCTGGCGGCGGCGGACTGGTCCTGGGTCAGCCACGAGCCGCTCAGCAGGACGGTGGGGTAGTCGGCGACGGGCACCGGGCCCGACGGCAGCCAGGAGGCCAACGCGCCCTTGGCGTTTGGCGACGACTGGCCGCGCTGGAACAGCTGCTGCTCGGTGGTGATGACCGCATGCACCGGCGCGGCCGCCGCGTCGCCGGGCTTCAGCAGGGCGTTCATCGCCTCGGTCAGCGAATTGTCCGCCAGCTTGGGCTGTCCGTTCAGCACCGCGCGCACCGCGCCGGTGCCCTGGGTCGCCGGCGCGCCGGGAGGGGCCGACGCGGCCGCTATCGCCTCCCCGGCGAGGAACGCCGCGTCACCGTTGCCGTTCATCGGCACGGCCAGTCGCAGCGACCCCCAGGCCGGCAGGTTCACGCCGGCCAATCCGTTCGGATTGGTCTGCAGCCCGGGCAGCGCCGCCCAGTTCTGGTTGGCCAGGGCCGACGCGAGTTCGGGCCGGACGGCGAGCACCACCGGCGACGTCACCAGCGAACGGCTGTCGGTGATCGTCTTCTGCGCCGTGGCCCCGGCGAGCCGCGCGGCCGAGATCGAGCTGCCGGGGACCCACAATGCCGGCTGCGCGCCGAGGTCGGCGGGCCACTTGCCGATGAAGCCGTTCAGGACCGCGTCCGAGCCCGCGGGCTTGACGCTGACTTCCACGCAGTGGTCCCCGATCGGGCCGGCCGAGGAGTTGTAGCTCTGCGCGAACTGCTGTACGGAGTCGGCGATCGACGGGTCGGCGATGACGGCGACCGTTTCCTTGCCGCCGACGCAGCGCCCGGCGGCCTGGTGCGAGCGGTTGGACAAGGCGTCGCCGAAGAAGCTCCACAGGATCACGGTGCCCACCACGACGACGACCGCGACGAGGGCCACGATGACGCCGATGCTGACTCCCCTGCGCCCGCTCTCGCTGCGGTGGCCGCCCCGCCAGTCACCGAGTCCCCGGTGCCCGCCGCGGAACAGCGACGGCGACGCGGCCGGCGGCTCCGAGGCGGGCGGGCCCGGCTGCCGCGGCGGGAACTCCGGGTACTCGTCGGCCGCGTCACCCGCGAAGTCCCCGGCGCCGTAGGGCTCGTCCTCGTCCGAGAAGTCGTCCGCGTCCGAATAGTCGTCGGCCGGGTAGTGGCCCGCGTCGGAGTAGTCCTCTCCGACCGCGTCCCGGTGACGGTCCTCCGCCTCGCCGCTTTCGTACGGTTGGTCGACGGAGTCCTCAGGGTCGGGCAAACTGTGCCTACCCATAACGGTGTCCGTCGCCTTTCCGTCGATAGATCCGACTTGTTGTCAACCCGCCGCTGATCTTAGTCACCAGCGGCATCAATGGGTGCCGAGGCCGATTAAGGCACCGGCTCAATTTGATTGCGCCGCGCGGGCCTTGGCCTCGCGCCGACGGCGGTGCAGGATCGGCTCGGTGTAGCCATTGGGCTGCTGGGTTCCCGTCAGGATCAGGTCCTGGGCGGCCAGGAACGCCAGACTGTCGTCGAAGTCGGGCGCCATCGGCTGGTAGGCCGCGTCCTTGGCGTTCTGCTCATCGACCAGCGGCGCCATCCGCTCCAGGCTGGCGCGCACGTCCTCCTCGGTGATGACACCGTGGCGCAGCCAGTTGGCCAGCAGCTGGCTCGAAATCCGCAGCGTCGCACGGTCTTCCATCAGGGCGACGTCGTGAATGTCGGGCACCTTCGAGCAGCCGACGCCCTGGGCGACCCAGCGCACCACGTAGCCGAGGATCGACTGGCAGTTGTTGTCGACCTCCTCGCGAATCTCCTCGGGAGCCCAGGCCAGTTCCTTGGCCAGCGGGATGGTCAGCAGTTCCTCGATGTTGGTGCGCTTCTTGCCCGCCAGCTCCTCCTGCACGGCGCCCACGTCGACGTAGTGGTAGTGCATCGCGTGCAGCGTGGCCGCCGTCGGGGAGGGCACCCACGCGGTGGTCGCGCCCGCCTTCGGTTGGCCGATCTTCTGCTCGACCATGTCGGCCATCAGCTCGGTCATCGCCCACATGCCCTTGCCGATCTGCGCCTTGCCCTTGAAGCCGGCGGCGAGCCCGATGTCGACGTTGGCGTCCTCGTAGGCCTTGATCCACGCGGTGCTCTTCATCGCGCCCTTGCGGATCATCGGGCCGGCCTCCATCGACGTGTGGATCTCGTCGCCGGTGCGGTCCAGGAAACCGGTGTTGATGAACACGACCCGGTCGGCCGCGGCCTTGATGCAGGCCTTGAGGTTGACGGTGGTGCGCCGTTCCTCGTCCATGATGCCGACCTTCAGCGTGGCCTGCGGCAGGCCCAGCACGTCCTCGACGCGGCTGAACAGCTCGCAGGTGAAGGCGACCTCGTCGGGCCCGTGCATCTTGGGCTTGACGATGTAGATCGATCCGGTGCGGCTGTTGGCCAGCGGGCCGTTCGCGTCGCCGGTCTTGAGCCCGTGGATCGCCGTCAGGCCGGTGAACAGCGCGTCCATGATGCCCTCGAAAACCTCGTTACCATCGGCATCCACGATCGCGTCGTTGGTCATCAGGTGACCCACGTTGCGGACGAACAGCAGGCTGCGGCCGGGCAGGGTCAGCTGACCCTCACCGTCGGGCGTGGTGTAGGTGCGGTCCCGGTTGAGCACACGGGTGAAGGTCTTGCCGTCCTTGGCGACCTCCTCGGACAGGTCGCCCTTGTTCAGCCCCAGCCAGTTGCGGTAGCCGAGCACCTTGTCGTCGGCGTCGACGGCGGCAACCGAGTCCTCGAAGTCCATGATCGTGGTGACGGCCGATTCCAGCACCACGTCCTTGATGCCGGCGCGGTCGGTCTTGCCGATCGGCGATTCCGGGTCGATCAGGATCTCGATGTGCAGGCCGTGATTGACCAGTAGCACCGACCAGTCGGGGGAGCCGAGCTCGCCCGTGTAGCCGGCGAACTTCTCCGGGCTGGCCAGGCCGACGGACCCGTCGCCGGTCGCGACCTTGAGCCGGCCGTCTTCGACCGAGAGTGCGGTCGCGTCGGCCCAGGAGCCGGACTCCAGCGGCACCGCTTGGTCAAGAAAGTTGCGGGCGTAGGCGATGACCTTGTCGCCGCGGACCTTGTTGTAGCTGGTGCCCTTCTCCGCACCGTCGTCCTCTCCGATGACGTCGGTGCCGTAGAGGGCGTCGTACAGCGAGCCCCAGCGCGCGTTCGCGGCGTTCAGCGCGAAGCGGGCGTTGAGCACGGGCACCACCAGCTGCGGGCCCGCGGTCGTGGTGATCTCGTCGTCGACACCCGAGGTGGTGATCGTGAAATCCTCGGGTTCGGGCAGCAGGTAACCGATTTCGGTGATGAACTGCCGGTAGGCCTCGACATCGAAAGGCTCGATCACGCGTTGCCGGTGCCACTTGTCGATCTGGGCCTGCAGCTCGTCGCGCCGGCGCAGCAGATCCTGGTTCTTGGGGGTCAGGTCGGTGACGACTTTGTCGACTCCCGCCCAGAAGCTGTCCGGGTCGATGTCGGTGCCGGGCAGGGCCTCGTTGTTCACGAAGTCGTAGAGCACTCGGGCGACGCGCAGGTTCCCCGCCGACACGCGATCAGTCATGTTTCTCCTCCGTAATGAAGCCTCACCAAGCCGCATTGGCTCGGAGCGGCAATGCCTTCAGCCTACCGAGCAGCAGCCTGGTGAGCGTATCCGCCCGACCCGCCACACCAGGTCAAGCCGCGCTGACAGCTCCAAACCATGCCGCTGCGGCGAGCCAGGGGGTCGATTTACAGCAACGCGTCGACGCGCCTGAGATCCTGCGCCCTCCAGCACTTTCTTGACTGGCAGCCGATGGAAATCATACGGGCTCGCCGCAGCCCTCCTCGGCGACCCAGTGCCCCTACGCGTCGCGCATGGTGCCGACGAGGTCCTCGACCAGGTCTTCCATGGCCACCATCGCGACCACCTCGCCGCCCGCGCCGGTCACCAGCGCCAGGTGGCTGTTGCTGCGGCGCATCCGCGACAACGCGTCGGCCAGCGGCAGCGACTTGGGCAGGCGCGGAAGGGGCCGCACCATCGCCAGGTCGATCACGGTCCCCGGGTCGTCACCGAGCGTCAGCATGTCCTTGATGTGCAGGTAGCCGATGAAATCACCGGTGACGTTCGCCACGGGGAACCGCGAGTAGCCGGTCTCGGCCAGGGCCCGCTCGACGGCACCGACCGTCGGGCCGGAACCCGGTGCGGCCACCGGCACGGCGTGCACATCACCGAGGGGGACCGCAACGTCGCCGACCACCCGGGTGCCGATCTGCAGGGCGCGGGTCAGCCGGGTGTGCTCCTCCGGATCCAGCAGGCCCTGCGATTCCGATTCGGCGATCATCTCGCTCAGCTCGACGGGGGACACCGTCAGCTCGAGCTCTTCCTTGGGCTCGACCCCCAGCGCGCGAACCACCACGCTGGCGCATTTGTTGTAGAACGTGATCAACGGCCGGACGGCTCGCACGTAGGCCAGGTAGGCCGGCACCAGCAACATCGCCGTGCGCTCGGGACCGGCCAGCGCGATGTTCTTCGGCACCATCTCGCCCAGCAGCACGTGCAGCGTCACGACGATCGCCAACGCGATCGCGAACGACAACGTGTGCAGCAGCGGCGGCGGGATGCTGGTCAGCCCCAGCGCCGAGCGCAGCAGGCTGGAGACCGCCGACTCGCCGATCCGCCCCAGCAGCAGCGACGCGGCGGTGACACCCAGCTGGGCCCCGGCCAGCATCGCCGGCAACTGCTCGCCGGCGCGGATCACCGTGACCGCGCGCGCCTTGCCCTGCTCGGCCAGCGCTTCCAGCCGGTCGCGCCGGGCCGAGATCAACGAGAATTCCGCGCCGACGAAGAAGGCGTTGACGCCGATCAGCACGATCGCCAGGAACACTCCGACGGGATCGCTCATCGCGGA
>NZ_LZIX01000149.1:0-1292 GCF_001666955.1 Mycobacterium sp. E735
GCGGTGGCGGTGTCGTGCGAGGGCCGGTCGTTGACGTATCGGGAGTTGGACGAGGCGTCGAATCGGTTGGCGCATCTGTTGATTGGTCGGGGTGCGCGTCCGGGGGAGTCGGTGGCGGTGGTGTTCTCCCGGTCGGCGGAGGCGATCGTGGCGATTCTGGCCGTGTTGAAGTCGGGGGCGGCGTATTTGCCGATCGATCCCGGGTTGCCGGTGGCGCGGATCGAGTTCATGTTGGCCGACACCGCGCCGGTGGCCGCGTTGACCACGGCGGCGCTGGCCGAGAAGTTGGCCGGGCATGTGCTGCCGGTCGTCGACGTGCACAGCCCTGCCCTGCGGGCGCAGCCGGCCACGGCGCCCGCGGCGGGCCCGGACCCCGAGGATGTCGCGCACGTCATCTACACCTCGGGCACCACCGGGGTGCCCAAGGCGGTGGCGGTCAGCCACGCCAACGTGACCCGACTGTTCGACGCCCCGGCGGTGGGGGTGGCGTTGGGGCCCGGGCAGGTGTGGACCCAGTTCCACTCGTATGCGTTTGATTTCTCGGTGTGGGAGATCTGGGGGGCGTTGCTGCATGGGGGCCGGTTGGTGGTGGTGCCCGAGGCGGTGGCGCGCTCGCCCAAGGACTTCCACGCGCTGCTGGTCGCTGAGCAGGTGACGGTGCTCAGTCAGACCCCGGCGGCCGTTCGGATGTTGTCGCCGGAAGGCCTGGATTCGGCGGCGTTGGTGATCGGTGCGGAGCCGGTGCCCGCGGAGCTGGTGGACCGCTGGGCGCCCGGGCGGGCGATGATGAACGTCTACGGGCCGACCGAGAGCACGATCTTCGCGTCCATGAGCGTCCCGCTGACCGCGAAATCGGGTGCGCCGCCGATCGGGTCGGCGGTGCCGGGGACCGGACTGTTCGTGCTGGATGGCTGGTTGCGGCCGGTGCCGGTCGGGGTGGTCGGGGAGTTGTATGTGGCCGGGCGCGGGGTGGGCCTGGGATACGTGCACCGGGCCGGGTTGACCGCATCGCGGTTTGTGGCGTGCCCGTTCGGCGAGCCCGGACACCGGATGTATCGCAGCGGGGACCTGGTGCGCTGGGGGATCGACGGCCAGCTGCAGTACGTGGGGCGCGCCGACGAGCAGGTCAAGATTCGCGGTTACCGCATCGAGGTCGGCGAGATCCGCTCGGCCCTCGCCGCTTTGGAGGGCGTCGACGAAGCGGTGGTCGTCGTGCGCGAGGACCGCCCCGGCGACAAACGCCTCGTGGGCTACCTCACCGGCACCGCCGACCCCAGCGAACTCCGCACCGC
>NZ_LZIX01000150.1:0-16604 GCF_001666955.1 Mycobacterium sp. E735
CACGCCCACGGGCGCCTCGGTGTCAGCACCCCCCACACGGCGGCGGGCAGGACGATCGACACCCCGACGCAGACACCGACCTGCACCGCGTTGACCAGCCGCGCGGAGGCGGCAATGGCCGCGCCGCGCGCGGTGATGTCGGTCAATTCGTTGTCCTCGTCCTCGGATTCGTCCTCACTCACCGGCGAGACAGTGTCGACGGGCATGCCTTCGCGCCGGGCGAAGAGGTCGCGGCCGGTGATCGATCCGAAGTGCGGCGGCCGAACCCGGGCCACCCACAACGCGATCATCGGGGTCATCCTGACCAGGATCAGCAGCCCGACCAGCACGCAGATGGCCAATACCTGCGCCGAGGCGGGCCGGAACATCCGAACCGCGGCAACCGCGGCCAGGATCCCGCACACCGTCACCACCGCGGTGACGACCGCGGTCTGCCACCGCTTCCGCGTCGTCACGCCGATGGCGATGGCACCGAGGATCACGATCACGAGGCCGATCAGCCCGTGCGCCGCGCCCAGGGTGCCCGGCGGCGCGCAGGCGCCCGCGACCGCCAGCAACACCACTGCCAGCCAGCCGAACCCGCTGAACAGGTCGCGCCGCTCGCGCCAGCCCCACCAGACGATGAACGTCGCGATGATCAGCAAGACGCCGACTGCGCCGGCCACCGCGGCCGGGATGGGGCTGTCGGTGAACATCCGCGCGCGCAGCGTCAGCGCCACCACCACCGCGGCCGCCATCGCGATGATCGCGACCGCGGTGTGCGCGGCCGTCAACGGCGTCACCGGGGCGAACATCCGGTCACCGCCCTCACGGCCCAGCCACTTGCCCATGGCCGCCAGGCCGGTCGACAGCGACTCGTACTGCGGTTCGAAGGACTCGCCCGCGACACGGGGCACCAGCACCAGGGTGTCGCCGTCCTGCACGCCCAACTCGTCCAGGCTCTTGTTGATGTCGAGGCGGACCCCATTGATCTTGTGCAGTTCGTAGCTGCCCGCCGGCAACGTAATGCCTTCAAAGCCTTTGCGCTTCAGGTCGGCGTCGAAGAGCTCGACCATTCCCTCGAAGAATCCCTCCACCGGAATTCCGGCCGGGAACACTTGCGAGCAGAGATGCTTCTCGTAGGAAATGTTGACCGCACAGCGCGCCGGGAAGGCGACCTTATGCGCTGATGTCACGGCGTCGTCCGCTCCGCATCCGGAATGTATTTGTCGGCCAGGCCGGCGGTAATTTCAAAAAGACGCAATCGCGTCTTTTTCTTCAATTCGTGAACCGTGTCGATGAGGCCACCTTTGGCGAGATGCGGATCGAACGGCATCTCCTCGACGGTCGCCCCGACTTTGCTGAACCGCTCGGTCAGGTAAGCCAGCGCATCCTTGTCGGTGATCTGATCGGTGTGGTTGATGATCACGGTGCTGCGCGACACCAACTCGTGGTAGCCCTGCGACCGCAGATAGTCCACGGCACGCAGCACGGGCCGCGACCGATCGGCGGTGATGCCGGAGACGAACACGAGGGTGTCGGTGTTCTCCAGCACCGGCTTCATCACCTCGTGCTCCAAATCCGGCGACGTGTCCACGATCATCACCGTGTGAGTTCGCCGCAGCCGCGACAACACCCCGGAGAACATCGCAGGCACCAACGGCCGGGGCTGGTCCGACGTACGGTTTCCGGCGAGGACGTCGAGCCCGATCGGGTTCTGCCCCAAGTGTTCACGGATGTCGGCGTAGCCCTGCACGTCGGTGTCGTTGATGATGGCGGTGTAGTCACCCGGCGGCGACTCGTCGATGCGGTCGGCCAGCGTGCCGAAACCCGGGACGGCATCGATCGCAATCACGTTCTGCGGGCGGCATTCCCGGAACACCCCGCCGATGCAGGCGACCATGGTGGAGACCCCGACCCCGCCCTTGCCGGAGACCACCGTGATCACGTACTGCCTCCGGATGTGCCGCCGGATACGGTTCTGCAAATCGCGGTAGTGCCGCTCGGCGGGCGATTCCCCGGGATTTATTTTTTTAAAAGAGATGACGTAGACGAATTTCCGCCAACCCGAGCCTGGAGGAATCTTTCGGGGCGCGGCAAGATCGGTAATGCGCATGGTGTCGGATACCGAATCCGGGAAGTTGCGGCCCCCTGACGGATCCCCCCGTCTGAGCGCCCCTTCGTCCGACATATTCGGGTCATTCCAAGGGCTCGTCACGTCGCGATGCTAACACGCTCGGCGATACCACGTTTACCGATCAACAAACCCTTCAAGCACGTAACAGGTTGCCATTCCACGGCATTGGTTAAGTGACTTATCTTGCGTCAGTGGAGAAGTCGGCCGCCGGATCAGACCACTCGCCGATACGAATACCACTCCTCGCCGGCGGGCAGCCGGCGGATCAGTCGCTGCACGGCGCCACCGATGTCGCTGCGCGAGCCGGGTGAAAGGATCTGGTAGCGGCGCTGACCCGAGATGACGTTCTCGACGCAGACGCGGCCCGCCGGGGTGTCGATGATGGACACGGTCGAATCGCCGACGGCGACCCGCGCCATCTCGTCCGGCCCGACCCCGGCCTGCAGCCCCACGATTGCCGCGTGCGCCGAACGCGCGGGGTCGGCGGCCATGGTGACGATCTGCAGCTGGTCGACGTCGAGGTTCTGCCTGAGCAGAAACGTCCGGAGGCTGGCGGCGTCGCGCACCGAGGCGAGCAGCTCTTCGGTGTCGAGGGTGACCGGCTTGAGCGGGGCCACCTCGGCCACCCCACACAGCCGCTCGACCTGGCCCACCACCAAATCGCTGGCCCCGCCCTCGTCATTGGCGGTGCCGGCCGGGTACAGGCGGATCAGCTCGGCATGGCGTTCGAGCACCACCCACCAGCTGGCGAAGCGGCAGATGGACGCTCGTGTCGATTCACGGCCCGGCACGCCGATGTTGACCATCAGCGCCAAGTCGCGCCGCAGCAACACGGTCAGCCATTCGCGGATCATCGGGTCGACATTGCCCGCCTCGTCCAGGGCGCCGGCGGCCCGCAACTCGTCCGCGATCGGGTGGCTCAGCGCGCGCTCGGGGGTGTCGAGCCGCGGCAGCAACGGCCGCAAGCCCAGCTCGGGACAGGTCTGCTCCACCCCGGTAACCGCCTGCAACACCCACAGGCCATCGACCGTCGTCGTCAGCATGTCACTTCGCTTTCAAAGCCGCGCGCCCTTGACCGGCGGGCTACACGCCGAAGGGGGGCACATGCGCTCGACGCATCTGCCCCGCCTTCAATCGCACTCACCCACCACGCCCAATCAGTAGATCGGAGCCCGGGGCGGTTGTTCAGCCGAACAAGTGGCCGATGTTCTGGTCGGTCGCGAGCGCGTTGTCCAGCACGTGGGAGGTCGTCATTCCGTGCTGGCTCACCGTGTCGATCAGCCCCTGCAACCCGGAGAGCATCTGCGCCTGCGCCTCGAAGAATTGCTTCGCGCCATGACCGGCGAAGAATTCTGTCAGCTGGTTGGTCCGGTTCGCGGTGTCGTCATAGATTCCCTGCAACTGGCCGGCGCGCGATCCGATGTCGGACGCGAAATCGGCTACGGCGCCGGGGTTATAGGTGATGGGGTTGGACATTGTGCATTCCCTTCAAAGGCCGATTGTGAATTGCGAATGGTGGATGGGTTAGGAGCCGTGGCCGCCGAATAGCGCGCTGAACGCGTGCGTCGAATCCGCCTCGTGGTGTTCCATCAACGCCGCCGCCTGCTTGAGCCCCTCGGCCAGGCGGGTTCCGCCGTTGAGCACCTTGTTCAGGTCGTTCTGGATTTCGATGGCCGTCGCGTGAGACGCGGTCACGGCCTCACCGGACCAGGTCGAAGGGTTCATGACGTTTTCGTGGTTCGCGATGTAGCCCTGCGCGATCGCGATCGCGTGTTCCATGTTGGCCTGGATATGGTTGGAAGCATCGCGAAGCACCTGAGCCGATACTTGGATTGTTGAACTGTCCACTTGGGGTTTCTCCTAACTACTGATGCCCTCCCCCGGAATTACCTGGGGCATGGAGCGAAGTGTATGGCTGCTGTATTTATCTGTCGATTCACCCTTAGCCGGGCCGGCTTCACACTCTCGTGTCGACAACCCGCACCGTCGCGGGCTGTTCGGCTTTGTCTCGGGATCCGCGCTCTCCTCCCGCCCCATGCCCCACCGGCATGCCGCCCATAGGTGTACCGCCGCCGACCGTCGTGGTCTGCGGACGAATGGCCTCGGCCCCCAACGCCCCGCTTGGCCGCAGCCCCACCGGCCGGCCACTGCCGGCCGGTTCGAAGGCGCTGACGGGACGGGTGAAGGTGGTCGCGGGCATGCCGGCCCCGCCCAGGGAGGCGGCCCCTCCACCGCCGCCCGAGGCGCCGACGGCCGACATCTCCGTCGCCGATATCGCCGAAATTCCGGGCGCCGCACCGCCCATGGCTCCCGGGTTGGCGAACATGCCCATCATCGACTGCAGCGGCTGCATCATCTGCATCGGCGCCTGCATCATTTGCATCGGCGCCTGCATCATTTGCGGGACCGCGCCCATCATCGACTGCACGGGCTCCATGAACGAACCGGCCTGGCTCATGATGTCCTGGCCGCCCGACGCCGCCTGGCCCGCGCCCTGGGTGCCCGTCTGCGCACCCTGCATGGCGGCACGCATGCCGTCGCCGGCGCCGACGTTCGCGGCCGCCTGTCCCACCGCCGCGGCCGCCTCCGCCGGCGCCGCCGGCGACGCGCCCATGGTCGCCAGCGGCGGTGGAATGGCGAGGCTCTCGCTCAAGGCGGTCAGGATCGTTCCGTAGCTGGCGCCGACGGCGGAGTTGTTCGGCCACATCGACCCGAAGTATTCGAGCTCCAGCGACGTGATCCGGGGCGTCAAGGCGCCGAGGACGATGGGGTTGATGCCGTAGTCGGTGGCGCACTCGGTGCGGTTGGCGATGCACTCGGGCGCTGGCCGCATCGTGCCGTACGCCATCTGATACGCGGAGACCGCGGTCGAGACCACCGCGGGTTTGACATCCACCCACCCGGCGAGCCCGTGCAGTGACGCGTTCAGCGCGGTGGCGTTGGTGGCGGAGGCGAGGGAGCCGACACCGGTCCAGCTCACCGACGTCGCGACGGTGTTGATCTCCGATGCGATGCTCGAGCCGTGATGGGTGGCCGCCAGTGCCGTCCAAGCGGCCTGGTTGGCCAGATGGGTGATGACGCCGGCACCCGCCTTGAGCAACATGTCGTTTTCTTCAGGCGTACGCGCGGCCCACCCCGGATCCGCCATGCCGCACTTCCCCTTTGCTGCCCCGCTGGTGGCGTAGCTGGCTGTTACGCGCCTATCGCCAACGCCAAGCTACGCATGAGTTCGGTGACGACGTAGGTACCCGACGCGATGCTCTGCGCGCCGGCGAACAAACCGCGCTGGGCGGCGTGCTCGGATACCACTCCCAGGTAGTTTCCGCCGCACGCGTTCAGCGCCGCCGCGAACATCGCCGAATCCGGGTCTGCGCCCATCGGCATGACCCCCAGCAGCACGGGCGCGGCCGCCGAAGCCGCCGCCTGCGTCTCGGCGCTGATACCCGACTCCGCGGCCGCCGATGCCAGCACAGCCTCCGATTGCACCTGCAGCACCATGATTTCCCTCCGATTGCTCAGCGTCATAAGACGGGCTTGGCGCCTCAGTCTAGTGCGGTTCTACTGTTCGTGTATTCACTCGGATTCCCCCCGGTCTCCCGGCCGGAATTACGTGATTCAGTTGACGGGCGGTATTCCCGTTATGAGGCATCCGTCAAACACCCCGCATGCCACTGCAGGCACACCGGTCACGCGGTTACCGCGTGATTCATGCGAATGGCTGGCAGTAATGGCCGCCTATTTGGTGCGGCCTGAAACATCGAATCGCCCGATCACGTTTCCCGTCGCGGAAATGCCGACCGAAACTACGCGGGTCCGCGGCCGTCACCGGCCAGGTTCAGCAGCAGCCGGGTGCCCCCGAGCGGACTCGTCTGCAACGCCGCCGTGCCGCCGTGCAGTTCGGCCTGCTGGGCGACCAGCGCCAGCCCCAGCCCGGAGCCCGACCGCGATGCCGTGGAGCCGCGGGCGAAGCGCTCGAAGACCGCGGCCCGCTCGGACTCCGGAACGCCGGTGCCGTCGTCGTCGATCGCGATCTCCACGCCCTCGCTGGAGCTGCTCACGGTGAGCTGGATCTTGCCGGCGTTGCCATGCTTGACGGCGTTGGCGATCGCGTTGTCGATCACCAGCCGCAGGCCGGTGGGCAGTCCCACCATCAGCACCGTCGGCGAGGGCACCAGCGACACCTCGACCTCGGGATATATCCGCAGTGCGTCGTGCGCGGCACGGTCCAGCAGTTCGGTGATGTCGAACGGGACGAAGTCGTCGACGGTGGTCAGCTCGCCCTGTGCCAGCCGTTCCAGCGCCGTCAGCGTTCCCTCGATGCGGCTCTGGGTGCGGATGACGTCGCCGATCACCTCCTGGCGCTGCTCACGGGGCAGGTCCAGCGTGGAGAGGACTTCCAGGTTGGTGCGCATCGCCGTCAACGGGGTGCGCAGCTCGTGGGAGGCGACGGCGGCGAAGTCGCGTGCCGACTCGAGCGCCGCCTTCGTGCGCTGTTGCTCCTTGCCGATGCGCGCGAGCATTCCCTCGACCGCTTCGGCGATCTCCACGGCCTCCCGCACCCCGCGCACCTGAACCTCGTCGGGGCTGGACTGCGCGTTGATCGCGCGGGCCTGCTGCGCCAGCAACAGGAACGGGTTCACCATGATCAACGAGATCACCCAGCCGACGACCACCGTGCCGCCGATGACGCTGGCGCAGATCAACAACACCCGCAGGTGTAGCTCGTTGATCCGGTGTTGCGCTTCGGCCAGCGGCGCGGCCAGCGCGATCGAGGCGGGCCCCGCCGAGAAGGTGCGGACGCGGTACTGCACGCCGTTGATGGTGGTGTTGGCGTATCCGTTGGGCAGCTTCGGCAGCACGATGTTGTTGGGCACCGAGACCGTCACGTCGCCGATGCGCGCGGTGCGCACCAGGTTGCCGTCCGGCATGGGCTGGTCGGGGCTCGCGTGCTCGACGTTGTTGAGCAGTGAATTGATGTCGCCCAGGCTGCTGACCGAGTCGAGCCGGCGGTCCAGCTGGCTGTACTGGTCGTTGGTGACGCCGACCCAAACCCAGGTGCCCAGCAGCACGACCAGGGTGATGACCGAGAGCGCGGCGACGACGACGATGGTGCGCAGCGACAACACCCGCATCGGCAGCTGTACGTGCGGTAACACGCGAATGTCACGCTCCTCTGGTGCGCTCACGGCGCCGGCCGGAGACGGTGTCGAGAACCTGACCACAACCCTCACACCCTTCGCGATTCGCCGCGTTCAGGCGTCGTGGCGTTTCGCAGAGAATGTAGCGCCAAACTTTGAGCTCCTGCCCGGCCCGGCCCTGACCGCGGTCGTTTTGCCTCCATCGTGGTGAGTGAGTACTCTCTCACCATGCTCGCCTCCGGACGTGATCGGCTCCTGGCCGAGGCGCTGAAGCTTTTCGCCGCCAAGGGTTACGCGGCGACATCGGTGGCCGACATCCAGCGAGCGTCGGGTCTGGCTCCGGGATCGGGAGCGCTCTACAAGCACTTCGGCTCGAAGCGCGAGCTGCTCGAGGCCGCCGTCGCGTACCGGATCGACAGCATCGTGGCGGCGCGCGAGCAGTACGACGCGGGGCAACCGGGCAGCGTCGAGCAGGCGGTGCGCACGGCCGGGCAGCTGATCTGGAGCAATCTCAAAGAGAGTGAGGACCTGCTCAAGGTCATGCTGCGGGAGCCCGAGGAGCTCGGCGACCTCGACGAAAAGACGTGGCAGGTCATCACCGACAACGCCTATCAGCGCTTCGCCGACGAACTGGCCGCGTCGAATCGGTCCGGCCGCACCCGCATCCCCGATCCCGAGGCGGCCGCGGCGGTCGCCATCGGGTCGTTGTCGTATGCCGCGACGCTGCAGGCGCTGACCGGCAGGCTGCCCGGCAACATCGACGAAGAGCGGTACTTCGAGGCGTGGGTCAGCCAGACCGTCAGCGTCCTCGCCCAGTACGGAACCCGTTGAGCACAACAACCTTTCAGGAGTAGACCGTGACTTTCTCACTGCAACTGACCGACGACGTGATCGAGGTACGCGACTGGGTGCACAAGTTCGCCGCCGACGTCATCCGGCCCGCCGCCTCGGAATGGGACGAACGGGAGGAGACCCCGTGGCCCGTGATCCAGGAGGCCGCCAAGGTGGGGCTGTACTCCCCCGACTTCTTCGCGCAGCAGGCGGCCGAGCCGACGGGCCTGGGCATGCTCACCGCGTTCGAGGAGATGTTCTGGGGCGACGCCGGCATCGCGCTGTCCATCATGGGCACCGGCCTGGCCGCGGCGGCGTTGGCGGGCAACGGAACTCCCGAACAGCTGGGCCGGTGGCTGCCGGAGATGTTCGGTACGGCCGACGAGCCGAAGCTGGGTGCGTTCTGCTCCTCGGAGCCCGACGCCGGGTCGGACGTCGGGGCGATCCGCACCCGGGCCCGCTACGACGAGGCCACCAACGAATGGGTGCTGAACGGCACCAAGACCTGGGCGACCAACGGCGGCATCGCGAACGTGCACATCGTGGTGGCGTCGGTGTATCCCGAATTGGGCACCCGCGGACAGGCCACGTTCGTCGTCCCGGCGGGCGTCAATGGTTTGGCGCAAGGCCAGAAGTTCAAGAAGCACGGGATCCGGGCATCGCACACCGCCGAGGTGGTTCTCGACAACGTTCGCCTACCCGAGGACCACATCCTGGGCGGCCGGGAGAAGTTCGAGGCGCGCATCGCCCGGGTCAAGTCGGGTGCCTCCGCGCGCAGCCAGGCGGCGATGAAGACCTTCGAGCGCACCCGGCCCACGGTCGGGGCCATGGCCGTCGGCGTGGCCCGCGCCGCGTACGAGTACGCGCTCGACTATGCCTGCCAGCGTGAGCAATTCGGCCGCAAGATCGGCGAATTCCAGGCGGTGGCGTTCAAGCTGGCCGACATGAAGAGCCGCATCGACGCCGCCCGCCTGCTGGTGTGGCGGGCCGGCTGGATGGCGCGCAACAACCAATCGTTCGACGCCGCCGAGGGGTCGATGGCCAAGCTGGTTGCCAGCGAGACGGCCGTCTACGTCACCGACGAGGCGATCCAGATTCTGGGCGGCAACGGATACACCCGTGACTATCCCGTGGAGCGGATGCACCGCGACGCCAAGATCTTCACCATTTTCGAGGGCACCAGCGAGATCCAGCGCCTGGTGATCTCGCGGGCGCTGACCGGCTTGCAGATTCGGTAACGGCCGCATCCCGCGGTCCGTGCCGTCACGGGCGCGAGACATGATGGCCGGATGACCACCGAGATCCGGGTCCTCGACAGCGAGGACGAACTGCTGGCCGCGGCCAACGTGTTTCGCGTCGCCATGATCGGCTTCCCGCCGATGCCGGAGCTACCGCCCGGCCAGATCGCCAAGCTGCTCGAGCCCGGCCGCACCCTGGGGGCGTTCGTCGGCGGGGAGCTCGTCGGCACCGCGGACGCAGTGACGAGCCGAATGACGCTCCCCGGCGGGTCGATGGTGGGGCACGCCGCCGTCACCCACATCGGGGTGTTGCCGTCGTTCACCCGGCGGGGCGTCGCCACGGAGTTGATCCGTCATCAATTCGGCGACATCGCGGCCCGCGGCGAGGTGGTCGCGTCGTTGCGGGCCTCCGAGGCCACGATCTACGGGCGCTATGGGTACGGCGTCGCCAGTTCGTCGCAGACGGTAGAGGTGCACACCGCGCGGGCGGCGCTGCGTCGCGAGGTCGGGGCCGGCGGTCCGGTGCGGTTGATCGACGCGGCCGAAGGCTGGGCGTTGTTGCCCCGCATCTACGCCGAGAATCGTCCGTCGCGGCCGGGATCCATCGACCGGCCGGACGCGTGGTGGCGGAGCCTGCGGCTGCGTACCGAATCATCGCCGCAGCCTTCGTATGTCGCGGTGCACGGCGCCCCGGGAGCCGAATCCGGTTTCGCCCGCTACCGCCCCGTCGACACCGAGAGGTGGTTCGTCAGCGACCAGCGCACGATCGCGGTGGAGGACTTCTTTGCCCCGACCGCCGAGGCCTATCTCGGCCTGCTGCGGTTTCTGCTGCGGCTCGATCTCATTGACCGCGTCGTGTTTTGGATGTTGCCGATGGACGATCCGCTGCCCTGGTTGCTGGCCGATCGGCGCGCCGCGCGCGTCACCGCCGTGCATGACGAAACGTGGCTTCGCGTCATCGACATGCCGCGGGCGCTCTCGGCTCGCCGGTACGGCGGCGACGGCGGCGTCACCATCGCGGTCAAAGACCCTATGCTGCCCGATAATTCGGGTCGTTTCACGATCACCGGGGACGGCGCCGAACCGACCGGCGGGCGCGCGCAGCTCGAGGTCGACGTCGAGGGGCTGGCCGCAGTTCTGCTCGGAGGTGTGACCTGGCGCGACCTCGCCGTCGCGGGCGTGGCCCGACCCGATGACCCGTCGGCGATCGCCGCGGCCGACCGATTGTTCGCGGTGCCGGACGCTCCCCATGCCGGGTTCTACTTCTAGCCGCGCGGGTATGCGGATCGCGTGATCGTCATCGTCGGTGCGGGGGTGTGCGGGCTGGCCGCCGCCCACGAGCTGGCGCGGCGTGGGGAGCCCGCGATCGTGCTGGAACGCGGGGTCCCGTTCGGCGAGCAGTCAACGGGATTGGCCCGCATCTTCCGGATTGCGCATCGGCGCCCGTCGTTGTGCCGCCTGGCGCTCCGCGCCCGCGCCGGCTGGCAGCGCTGGGAGGACGAGCTCGGCGTGGGCCGGCTATTGGGCGCGGAGGGATTCATCGCCGCCGGTGCCTGCGAGGAGACCGCGGCGGCCATGACAACGGCGGGTGCTTCATTCCGTTGGGTGGACGGGGCGGAGATCGCCGCGCGGATCCCATTCGCCGCCCCGCCGTGGGAGACCGGTGTGCTGGATCCACTCGGCGGCAGCCTGCGAATCCGCCGCGCACTGTCCGCGCTGGCGGGGCGGCTCGACGTCCGGCGGGGCGACGTCGTGGCGGTTTCCGACGACGGTGAGGTGAGTCTGGCCGACGGCGGCGTGCTGCGGGGCGACCGCGTGCTGATCTGCGCCGGCGCGCGGACGCCGGCGCTGTTCGGCCCGCTTGGTGTCGAATTCGCCCCGCACACCCGGTTCACCTACGCGGGCGCCGACGCGACCGGCGCGGCGTGCCTGTCGACGCCCGAGGGCTACGGGCTGCCGCTGGGCAGCACGGGGCGCTGGGCGTTCGGTCAGGAGGTGCCGGACCCCGCGACGGTGCGCGCGCTGTTCCCAGGGCTGTCGCCGGTTGGGCGGGTGGACTGCGTGACGGTTCGCGCGCCGTGGCTGGACGCGGGCGGCGACGGCTGGACGGTGGGCCGCCGCGGCCGCGTCGTCGGGTTCGTCGGCGCCAACCTGATGAAGTTCGGTCCGTTGCTCGGCGAACTGCTTGCCGAGGCGGTGCTCAGCGAAGAGCTACCGGGCCAGCTGGCCCTCGCCCGATAGTTCACCTGCAGGGCGCAAGCGCATCGCCGGACGAGTCCGCCGCCGCGCGGGGACGGCCATCAGCGTTCCAGCGCAACGACACGACGATGAATCGGGGACGGTAGATGCTCACCTGGCGGTACACGTCGCCGCCCGGCGCGGTGTCAAGGCTGTTGACGTCGTACGAGATGACCAGCTTGCTGGACGTCGAGTACTCGGGGTGCACATGGGCGTTGTAGGTGTAGACGTCGGCGTCGTGGTAGAGCCCGGCGCTTCCGCTCTCAGGCGTCAGGTACAGCGTCGTCGCGGGCCCGAAGGGTCCCGTCGGGGACGGCCCGAAGCGGCCAACGAGGCGATCGCTGAATCCCCTGCCCCCCTGCATGGTGGTGAGCATGTAGACGCCGTCGCGCAGCCGGTGCACCGAAAGCTCGGCGCCGACGCGGTCGCTCACCCGGAACGAATCCGCTTCCGCGGACGACCATCCCCGGCCGGTCCAGTACGAGAAGGCTTGCCGCAGATCGCCTCCCGCGATGCGGGCCACGTGCAGGTACTTGTTGTCGGCGCCGGTCTCGACACCGTAGACATAGGTCCAGCCGCCGTCGTTCTGCACCCACTGGCCCCATTGGATGCCGCGCGATCGTGGCAGCGGCGTGATCGCCGAGGCTGCGCGCAGGTCCCCGATGTCGAACCGCGCCAGCGATGACCCGACGAACACGAAGTCGAGCGGTCCGCGCCCACCGGATCTCCACTCGGACAGCGGAACCTGTAGTGCCCCATCAAGATACGTCGCCGCTCCCAGCCAGAACCAGTGCGTGGGGTCAACCGGCGCGACCACGCCCGCCCGGTGGTCGGCCGTCCCGCCCACCACGGTGGACCAGTGCCCTTCGCCGTCACGGATGACGAAGGAATTGTGCACGAAAAGCGCGTCGGGCGGTCGGGTCGGCGGGGTGATGGGCCCGAGGAAAGTATCGGAGAACACGAAGGCCTCCCTACCGTCGGGCAGCGTGGCCGTCCAGGTCGAATCTCCGCCCGTCCAACCGCTACCGGAATTGCCGTAGTTCGTCAGGGCCGTGTTCAGGCAGTCCAGCGGCGCGGAGCCGAGCACCACCGGCGCCCCCATCACGCCGCGCGGGCCCGGCCAGGACGAGAACAGGCCGAGAGCGAGAGCCGCGATCAGGAGGGTGACGAGCAGCCGGCCGGCCCGCCTGCCCATCCCACGCGTCACGCTCACACGATAGGCGCTCCGGGTTGCGGGAGGTAAGCCTTTCCTTCTAGACCGGCCAGGACGCCCAATTGCCGCTCGTTTAGGGACGTTTGACCCTAGGTCCGCGGAGTGGCGCCTCGGAATACTTGGGCGGCTTGACAAATTGCGTGAGTCCGCACCGGCCCCCGTGGAGGTATGCGATGACGGCTGAAGCGCCGCCCGTCAGCGGCCTGCAGGCCCGCCGGCCGTTTCCCGCGCGGACAGGTCCCAAGGGGAACCTGATCTACCAGCTCATCAGCACGACCGACCACAAGATGATCGGCATCATGTACATGGTCGCCTGTTTCATCTTCTTCTTCATCGGCGGCCTGATGGCGCTGCTCCTGCGGCTCGAGCTGGCCCGGCCCGGGCTGCAATTTCTGTCCAACGAGCAGTACAACCAGCTGTTCACCATGCACGGCACGGCGATGTTGCTGTTTTATGCGACGCCCATCGTCTTCGGGTTCGCGAATCTGGTACTGCCCCTGCAGATCGGTGCGCCCGACGTGGCCTTCCCACGGCTCAACGCGCTGTCGTTCTGGCTGTTCGTCTGCGGCGCGCTGATCGCGTTGGGCGGCTTCATCGTTCCCGGAGGTGCCGCCGATTTCGGGTGGACCGCCTACACGCCGCTGTCCGATGCCGTGCACAGTCCCGGCGTGGGCGGCGACCTGTGGATTCTGGGCGTGGGCGTCGGTGGTCTGGGAACCATTCTGGGTGCGGTCAACATGATCACCACGGTGGTCTGTCTGCGGGCCCCGGGCATGACCATGTTCCGGATGCCCATCTTCACCTGGAACATCCTGGTCACCAGTGTGCTTGTCCTGATTGTCTTCCCGCTGTTGACCGCCGCGCTGTTCGGTTTGGAGGCCGACCGCCGCTTCGGCGCGCACATCTACGATCCCGCCAACGGCGGGGTGATGCTGTTTCAGCACTTGTTCTGGTTCTTCGGGCATCCCGAGGTCTACGTGATCGCGCTGCCGTTCTTCGGCATCATCTCCGAGATCGTCCCCGTGTTCTCCCGCAAGCCGCTGTTCGGTTACAGCACACTGGTTTACGCGACGCTGTCGATCGCCGCACTATCAGTGGCGGTGTGGGCGCACCACATGTATGCCACCGGCGCCGTGCTGCTGCCGTTTTTTTCGTTCATGACGTTCCTGATCGCCGTCCCCACCGGGATCAAGTTCTTCAACTGGATCGGCACCATGTGGAAGGGCCAGTTGACGTTCGAATCCCCGATGCTGTTCGCGATCGGGTTCTTGCTGACCTTCCTCATCGGGGGGTTGACGGGCGTGCTGCTCGCCAGCCCCCCGCTCGACTTCCACATCACCGACACCTATTTCGTTGTGGCGCACTTCCACTACACGTTGTTCGGCACGATCGTGTTCGCCACCTACGCGGGCATCTACTTCTGGTTCCCGAAGATGACCGGACGCCTGCTCGACGAGCGGCTGGGCAAGCTGCATTTCTGGCTGACGTTCATCGGCTTCCACACCACCTTCCTGGTGCAGCACTGGCTCGGCGATTCGGGGATGCCGCGCCGGTATGCCGACTACCTGCCCACCGATGGGTTTCAGACGCTCAACCTTGTCTCGACGATCGGGGCGTTCATCCTCGCCGCCTCGGTCTTGCCGTTCGTCTGGAACGTGTTCAAGAGCTGGCGCTACGGCGAGCCGGTCCTGGTGGACGACCCGTGGGGCCACGGCAATTCGCTCGAGTGGGCCACCAGCTGCCCGCCGCCGCGGCACAACTTCACCGAGCTGCCGCGAATCCGTTCGGAGCGGCCGGCTTTCGAGCTGCATTACCCGCACATGGTGGAGCGCATGCGCGCCGAGGCGCATGTCGGCCGCCGCGAACTCGCGAGCGCGACGCCCGACGCGGCCGACGTCGCCATAAACTAGTTGCGCCGTATCACCATTCGCTTCTCCAGCCCCCCCAGCGCGGCGTCGCTGAACTTGCCCAGCGCGGCGAGTAGTCCGATGGCCAACAGCATCACGTCGGTGCGGCCGGTGTTCTGGCTGTCGATCAGCAGGAAGCCGAGTCCCTTCGACGAGGCGATCAACTCGGCGGCCACCAGGAAAAGCCACGCGTTCGCCAGTCCCAGGCGCAGCCCGTTCAGCAGAGCGGGGGCGGCTGCGGGAAGCATGACCGTCGTCAACAGCGCGGCCCCGTCCCGACCGTAGGCGCGGCCCACCTCCAACAGTTGCGGGTCGACGTGGGACAGCGCCGACGCCGTCGTGGTGTACACGGGGAAGAACGCGCCGATGGCTACCAGCAGCACCTTCGGTGTTTCGTCAATGCCAAACCACAAGAGCAGTAACGGAACCCACGCCAGCGAAGGCACGGTGCGCAAGGCCGCCACCGTCGGGGCGAGCAGCCTGCGCGCGGTGAGCGACAGCCCCACTAGCGATCCGATCGCGAGCGCGGCGGCCGAGCCGAGCAGGTAGCCGAGCGAGACACGCCCCAGGCTGGCCTGTAGATGGGTCCAGAGCTCACCGCGACGCAGCAGGTCACCCAGCGCCGCGATCACGTCGCCGGGTGGGGGCAGTTGACTGGCCGAGAACCAGCCCGCGGCGGTCACCGCTTGCCAGGCGGCCAGCAACAGCAGCGGAACCGCAAGCCCAGCCGGGGCGAGGGGGATCCTCAGGACACGTGTTGGGCGTACTTCGGCTCGATGATCGTTCCCAGCGCGCCGCGGCCGGAGTCGTCGGATTTGATGTCGGAGTCCGCCACCGCGATCGGCAGGATGTTCGTCAACACCGTCCGCTGCGGGTCGCCCGGCGCGGGCGGGATGTCCAGCACCGTCCGTCGCAACTCCTCCTGGGCGACGCTCGGTGTGACTTTCGCCTGCGAGGCCAGCAACGCCGCCAGCTCCTCGGGATGCGCCTTCGCCCATTTACGGGCCTCCTCATAGCTATTGACCACGGACTGGACCACATCGGGATGCGCGGCGCTGAAGTCCTCTCGAACGTTCAGCACGCCATAGGAGTTGAAATCCGGATTGCGGTAGAGCATCCGCGAACCCTGCTGCTGAATGGTCTGCGCCATAAAAGGATCCAGCCCTGACCAGGCGTCCACATCGCCACGTTCCAGCGCGGTTTTGCCGTCGGCGTGCTGCAGGTTGACCATTTCCACGTCGGCGGGTGAAAGCCCCGCCGTGGCAAGGGATTGCAGCAGGAAGAAGTAGGGGTCCGTGCCCTTGGTGACCGCGATTTTCTTTCCCTTCAGGTCGGCGACCGAGGTGGCCGTCGAATTCTTGCCCACCACCAGGGCGGTCCACTCCGGCTTGCTGTACACGTCGATGATCTTGATCGGCGTGCCGTTCGCCCGCGCGACCAAGGCGGCCGAACCGGCGGTGGACCCGAAGTCGAGTCCCTTGGAGCGCAGGCCCTCGTTTGCCTTGTTGCTCCCCGCCGAGAGCACCCAGGTGACGTTGTAGCCCCTTCCCTCCAGCAGGTGCTGGTCGCGTACCACCAGGCTCAGCGGGTTGTAGTACGCATAGTCCAGCCGGATGTCCCTGGCCGCCGTAGTCCCGGTTGGCGAGCCGCAGCCGGCGGCTGCGGCCAGGACCGAAACCGCAATCAGGCAGCGCATTTTCATCACGTCTTGGCCTCCTCGGAAACCGCGGATCCGGCAGCGGCGCGGCCGCGCCGCGGTACGCCGAGCTCGTCGAGCAACTGTTGGCGCAACGCCGCGATGCGCGGGTCGCCGCGGTCGCGTGGCTTGGCGATCGGGACGTCGAATGCCGCGCCGATGCCGGCCGCGCCCGTGGGGTCGGCGCGCAACACGAGCACGCGGTCGGCGAGGATCGCCGCCTCATC
>NZ_LZIX01000151.1:0-758 GCF_001666955.1 Mycobacterium sp. E735
GGCGCGGCCCTGGCCGTTGGTGTTGTCCACGAAGGCGCCCAGCGGCGAGCTGCAGCCGGTCTGACGCCACGAGCCGGAACCGTCGAGCGAAAGCCCAAGCGAGCAAACGTAATTCGACCGCCGCCCGAGCGTCATCCGCCCGTTATCTAAATTGACAGTGTGACGGATGTGACTGATGATGTTTATGTTGTATTCAGATCCGGGCGGAAAGGGCGATCGTGCTGACCCGAGGCGCCAGCTTGCGCCGGCTGGTGGCCGGCTGCACCGCCATCGTCGCCGGCATTGTCCTCGCGTGCACCACCGGACAGCCGGTCGCGCACGCCGCCGACGGCCGCGATCTGCTGGCCAACGCCATCAACACCACCAAGGGCTCCTACCTGGTCTATAACTTCGGTCCCGGCCATCCCGCACCGATGCTCAACGCCGGTGGCAGCTGGTACGAGATGAACAACGGCGGCCACCTGATGATCATCAAGAACGCCGCGGGCCGGCTTTCGCCCCACCTGCTGGTCGACACGCACCAGGGCGATCAGGCGCGCTGCGAGAACAACCCCGGCGCCCGCACCGGCGAGGGCCTCTGGCAGGCGTCGGAACTCTATGCGCCGCTGCAGGCGTGGCAGCGAATGGGCCAGCCCACGATCGCGATCAACGCGAACTTCTTCGACGTACGCGGTCAGAAAGCCGGCTCGTGGCGTCAGACCGGCTGCAGCTCGCCGCTGGGCGCCTTCGTGGACAACACCAACGGCCAGGGCCGCGCC
>NZ_LZIX01000152.1:0-5289 GCF_001666955.1 Mycobacterium sp. E735
GCCGTGTTCAACTGGTATTTCCGTGCGATCCTTAAACTTCCACCGGTGGAGGCGGACGAGGGCACCGCGAAGATGCGCAGCATGCGTGGGCGAATCGGTGCATATGAGTCGTGGGCGAGGACGTCCGACAGGCCTGCGCGGACTTGGCCCGCGAGGAAGGCCGCGTTGGACCGTTTTGAGCGGGAAATTGATCCCGACGGCGTGCTGACGCCCCAGGAGCGCGCCAAACGGGCGGAATGGGCGCGCAAGGCGTTCATGCAGCGGCTCGCGTTGAAGTCGGCGGCGGCTCGGCAGCGGCGCAAGATCATCTGCCAAACCTGCGGCCGAGCGAAAGACCCTGCAGCACCCCTGTGCCCTAAGTGTCTCAAGAAGATTCGTGAGCCGTGAGCGTACTTCCTCCATGGCTGACGACCGCGCAGGTGGCCGAGTATTGCGGGGTCGACCGCACCCAGGTGTACCACCAGCTGCTGCAGAAGTTGGATGTCCGCCGTATCGGTGTCCCGGGCGGGGCCGCACCGTGGGGTCGGCTGATCCGTGTCGAACGGGGATCAGTACTGCGGCTGTGCGGGAAATCCGCCATCCCTGAAGAATTGCTACCCCGTTGGCTGACGCTCAAGCAGGCCGCGAATTACTACCAGGTCAGCCCACACCTCGTCCGACAGCTGATCGCACACGAGCAACTCGACGCCCGACGTATCGGTTCTAGCAGGACCATCCGTGTCGATCGGGACTCGCTGCTGCAGCTAGGCCGCATCCGCATCTGGAGGGCACTGTGACCCGCCGCTACATCACCGTCGCTGAGACTGCTGAGTACCTTCAGGTCAGCACGGCCACGGTTCGGCGGTTGATCGCCGATGGCGAGTTGACCCGTTACCGAATGGGCCGTTCCCGGCGCACGATCCGGGTCGACCTAAACGAGATCGACGACCAGCTGATGCGCCCCCTGAACGCTCAGCCGCGAGTGCGGAAGCCGAGGACGTCATGACCGGCGATCCCGGCGCGATCAAGGCGATGGCCCGCTGCGGACAATGCGGGCACTTCGCCAGCGTGCACCACGGCGGCGGCGGGGGACGCCCCGGCGGATCATCGTGTGCGGCACCGGATTGCGACTGCGCCAAGTTCGTCGAACCCTCCGGCGCCAGAGTGGCACTGGGAGTCGGCAACCTGACCGCCGCTGAGGTCGCGCGCCTCACCGGATTGTCGGTGCACACCTTGAGTTATTGGCGGCAAAGCGGTCAGGGGCCGAAGGCGATCAAGGCTGGCAACCGCACGCTGTACCGCCGCGAGGACGTGGAGCGGTGGCTGGCCGATGTCGACGGACGTGCTGTCACGTCGCATTCTGGCGCGACGAACTGGTTGGCCAAGGCGGTCGAGGCAGCCGAGCGAATCGATCCCGCTCATACCGCCCCCTGGAAGCTGGCCAGCACCTACGCGCTGCTCGCCATCGCCGAGGCACAACTGCTTGATCTCACCCGTCCCGTGCGCCGAACCGTGCGCACCGACATCGCCGAGAACGATGGCGAGTTTCTCACCGTAGCCGACGTCGCCGCCATGACACGGCTTTCGGTCGGCACCCTGCGGTACTGGCGGCATAGCGGCTCAGGTGGCCCACCATCGGTCAAGCTGGGCCGTAGAGTGCTCTATCGTCGCGCCGACGTCGAGATCTGGCTGAAGGAGGCACGGTAACCACGCCAAGTCAGCGCAACTGCCGGGCACTCTGATCCCTCGTCAGAAGGAGGTCGCCGCCTGGAATAAGGCTTGCGTCCGGTAAACCTCCTCAAAGCGCCGATAGGCCCCGCACCGTCCCTCTCAGAGCGCCGCATTGGGTCGATCACGAAAGCCCCACTCCAACGCGCTGGCCAAACTAGCCACCCACTGCGTCACGTACCGGTCGCGGATGTCCTTGCGCAGCCACCTGATCCGGCCTGGATGCGGGGCGAAGAGGAGATCGGGAGAGGACGCAGCCTTCGGTATCGGGCGATGTTTCTTGAAAGGCCATGACAGAACTCGCCCCTCGGGATACGCCGATCGCAGTGCAACTTCGGCGTCTCCCCCTAGGCCGATAACCAGCCTTGGCTGAACGATTTCAAGCTCACCGAGCAGATAAGGCCTGCAGTTCTTCTTCTCCTGGGCGCGCGACTTGCAGTTATCACGCGGGTGGCAGTGCACCACGTTGGTGATGAAGAGGTCACACTTGTCGATGCCGACGGCGTCGAGGCTGCGGCCGAGAAAAATCCCGCAACCCCCGTCGAAAGGCTCCTTCGATTCCATGCATGGTTCGCACAAGCTTTGTCCGACTATCGCCACCGGTGACCGCACCGAGCCCCAGCCTGGGGCTGACTTGGTTTCGTGGGGGATGTTCATGTCGTCACAGAGCGCACAGACCTCGATCTTGCTAGCGAGCTCTTTCCACCGCAGACGCCGGGGGGTCGCTCATGCTCAGATCCACTTTTACCAAGCAGGTGCCGGGTCGAGCATCGCGACATGGTCGCCTTGCCACTGATACCTCACGGTGGTGATCGGACCGGGGCACGCGGTACAGACGTTCCTGCCATCTTTGTAGTCGAGGGCGACGGTGTCATCTGCTGTCTGAGCCGCATTCAGAGACGTGAAACCGTATGCCTTCGATGTGCCCGTACCGACGTAGGTCCCGCTGTGGAAGAGCAACGCCTGCTCTGGTGAACTCCCCGTCGCTTGCTCGACGGTGATAATCACGGTGGAAAGTGTCGCACACGGGTTGTAATTGCTACTGCGGTCGAACGACCGGGGATCGTGGTCCCACCGCCACCCCTGCGGCACCGTTGGCACGGAGGTAATGGCCGTTTGAATCTCCGGAGCCGCCAGGTTCACGCCGCATCCTTGCGCGGGCGCCGCCTGTGCCTGCTGGACAGCGCTCAAGGCGATCAAAATGCCCCCGACGAACGTGGGCAAAACTACTGACCGCATCACTTCGACCTCCCGCTGAGACGTGAGCCTTCAGGGCTCTACCGAGGCTATGGGCCATTCCACCAGACGCATGAGAGTCCTAAGGCCCTTTTGCGGGGCGGCTGCCCAGGCGGAGCCTCATAGCATAAGCAAGCTTGAAGCACCCTGATTCGCGGTCGGCAGTGAAAGAGAGCCCGGACATGGCGATTGCCGACAAACTGCAGTACGACTACCGACCGATATTGGCGCCAGCAGTCACGGCGCTGACGATTCCGCTTGGCCTCGCCTTATTCGTGCTTATGGCAGGGGCAGTTCCCAGCGCCGTTGCCGATGCCTCCGGGCAATACGTGAGGACTCAGTCGGGCCGGGTGCGCTGTCTGGTCATGGCCAATGATCAAAGCGAGGGTCCAGGAGTCGCTTGCGAAGCGGGCGGGCTCCCTGCGGATGCCCCGCCCGAGCAGGCTGGTTTCCCGCAGGCCCCCACCAATCCAGCTTCGAATTGTCCGCCTCCACCAGGGACATACCTACGCTGTACGCCGCCCATGCACTGGGATCTGGCCGTAGTCCATGCCTCAGGTGCGTTTAAGTGGGAAGACGGGAATATCGGAGGTGGCGGCACCCCACAGAATGACCTCGTGTTGAACTACGGCCAGACCTATCACATAAATGGTTGGACCATCTTGCCGAGCAGCGACGGGACCCGGTTCACCAATGACGGCACCGGCCACGGCATGTTCGTCAGCATCCAGAATGTCTATGCGTTCTGAGCCGGGCGCCACGCATTCGGAAACGCCGCACGCATGACCAAACACCATGCTCGACAAGGTGAGGAGTCTAAGCGCACTCGCGCTAGCGAGGAGACACCCAGGAAGCCCAGAACGTTAGTCGTCTAACTCGTCCAAGTCGTCATCGAAGGGATCATCGGCTGGGTCGAAGACGTCCGAGTCGTCGTCCTCCAACGGCTCGACTACTCCGACGGTCCCATCGAGCTTGCGTACGATCTCCCCCCACATCTCCACCGGCACAGTGGATTTGATCGCGCTTATAATTCGGTCCATCTTCACCCACATTTCCACCATGCTGGTACCGCTGGCTCGGGACTCAATCAGTGCTTGCAGCCGACCCGCAGCGATCATGCCGGTGTTAACGTCTACCTTGGCGTTTGAGTCAACAAGGGTTTCATAGCCTTTGACCATGACGGTCTCGTAGAAGGCCATGGGAGTGATTGCCGTGGCCACGCCCGCTATAAAGTCGCCGCCGTTCTCTTGCGCTCGCTGCTCAAGGATCGTCCGGTAGGTGGCCTTGGCGACATTCTGCACAGGAAAGTGCCGGGTTGTGTGGTTACGAATCGAATCGATCGTGACCCGCTCGCGCTTATCGAGCTTGCTGTTTTCTTCCCTCAGAGCCCGCAGGATCATGGCATAGCTGAGGCCAGCGGCCAGCATGTCGTTGACCCTGTTGCGCATTTCGTCGTTGCGGCACACGCGGCAACGAGGTTCGAGGTGAAACCCGTTGCGCGGGGCCAGCTCCACCGACCCGAGGATTTCCTCGATGGGGGCGAGAACCGCCTGGGGGTCGACCATAGTTTCTTCTCCTCGATCCGGCGAGGTTGTGCGGTTGTCGGTAGTTCCACTTTCTCACGATGGAAGATCTCCTGGGCGACGCAAGCGCACCTGAACTTCGTGGCTTTCTGCGGCACTTTCCGGTACTTCGATCAGCCGATACGACCCCGACTGCTTCCCGAGGCGCTTGGGGCTGTGCAGGCGCGGGTAGCGCCGATTGAGGTGCTCGCCCTGCAGCTGACGATCTATCCGACGATGGGCCTACTTGTGCTCCAGCCGACAAGCAATCTGCTCGTCGGTCATGTCAGTTCCTCCTTGGGGTAGTCCTCGTCGAGGTAGTCCTCTCGTCCTCGGGGTCGGCCAAGAAGTGCCACAACGCCACGTCCAGCGCTGCCGCGTTGTGGTGGGCGGCTGCGTCCATGACCCCCCGCAGAGCCGAGGCTGCCGCTCATCGCCAGGGTCCGGGTTCTCGTCCCCCACATCGAGCAGCCGGTGGGCCCCAGCTGCGAGCTGGGCCCACTGTTCGGGGGTGAAAGTGTTCGGGTCACCGGCCAACAGTCCCAGTAGATGGGGCTCGGCCGTGCTCCCGCGGTAGAGGGTCGTGGGGTCGTCCTTTCGTTGATGTGTCCCCGGCCGGGACGGGCCGGTGGTTTTGGAGTTGGCGTCATCCAGGAGGACTAAGTTGTCCTTCGGTGCGGATATATCCGGTGGACTTTCGCCGTTGGTTTCGCCGACGGGCGCGCCGGCGTGCTCGCCCAGAGGTCCTTGTTCAGCGCGGCGAATAGCGCGGACAGGTCGGGGC
>NZ_LZIX01000153.1:0-20145 GCF_001666955.1 Mycobacterium sp. E735
CCACCGAACCGCGTTCTGCGGCAACCTTTCCGGCGGCCAGCGCACCCGGGTGTCGCTGGCCTGCGCGCTGGTCTGCCAGCCCGACCCGTTCGATCGCGTCGTCGGCGGCCTGGTGCTCGAAACCGTACAGCGCGGCGAAGTAACGGACGTTGTCGACGATCCGCAGGTCGTTGTAGATCGTCGGGTCCTGGGGGAGGTAGCCGACGCGGCGGTGCAGCGGCGCCGACCCGGCCGGGTGGCCGAGCACCTCGACGGTCCCCGAGGTCACGATCTGGGTGCCGACGATGCAGCGCATCAGGGTGGTCTTGCCGCAGCCGGACGGGCCGAGCAGGCCCGTGATGCTGCCCCGCCCGATCTGCACCGAGAAGTCGTGCAGGGCGGGGCGTTTCCCGCGGACCACCCGCAGGTGTTCGATGCGGACGGCCGGGGCCGTGATTAATTCATCACGTGATGAAGTCATCATGTGATGAATATCGTCCTCCGGCGAGGAGTTGTCAAGGGTTGGGGCGCTCGTCCAATCCGGGGCGGCGCAGCGGCAGGTGCCCGTGCACGCCCTCGGCGTAGGCGGTCTCGGCGTGCTGCGTGAGGTCGACGCCGGTGGTCTCGTCTTCCGGGCTGAGCCGGAAACCCATCACCCGGTCGATGACCTTCGCGATCACGAACGACACCGTGAACGCGTACAGCGCCACCACGACGATCGCGAGCAGTTGCCTGCCCAACTGGGTGAGGCCGCCCCCGTAGAACAGGCCCCGCGGGCCCGCCGTCATGACCGCCGTGGCGAGCAACCCGATCAACGACACCCCGACGACGCCGCCGACGAAGTGCACACCGACCACGTCCAGCGAATCGTCATAGTTGAAGCGGAATTTCGCGCTCACCGCGAACGAGCACACGACCCCGGCCGCAAGCCCGACGACCGCCGCGCCCAGCGTGTTGACGGTGCCGCAGGACGGCGTGATGGCGACCAGCCCGGCCACCACACCGGACGCCGCGCCGAACGTCGTCGGCCTGCCGTCGCGGATCTGCTCGACCGACAGCCAGCCGAGCATGCCGAGGCACCCGGCGACGAGCGTGTTGAGGAAGATGGCCGCGGCGGTCCCGTTGACGGCCAGGGCGGAACCGGCGTTGAACCCGAACCAGCCGAACCACAGCAGGCCGACCCCGAGCAGCACGAGCGGCAGGTTGTGCGGCCGCATGGCGTCCTTTTTGAAGCCGATGCGGGGGCCGAGCGCCAGCGCCAGCGCCAGCGCGGAGGAACCGGACACGATCTCGACGACGAGGCCGCCCGCGTAGTCGAGCACACCCAGTTTGGCCAGCCAACCGCCTGGCCCCCACACCCAGTGCGCCACAACCGAATACACGACGACCGTCCAGACCGGGACGAACACCATCCAGGCCGCGAACTTCGCGCGGTCGGCGATCGCGCCGCTGACCAGTGCGGCCGTGATGATCGCGAACGTCACCTCGAAGGTGGCGAAGAGCAGCTCGGGAACCGTCCCGTGGGCGGTCTCCGGGGTGATCCCGAGCATCCCGAGGTGGCGGAGGTTGCCCAGGAACCCGCTCGCGCCGTCCTCGGAGAACGCGATGGTGTAGCCGACCAGCAGCCACGCCACCGTGACCAGCGGGATGGAGATGAAGCTCATCATGATCATGTTGAGCACGCCGGTGGTGCGGACCATCCCGCCGTAGAAGATCGCCAGGCCGGGGGTCATCAGCAGGACGAGTGCCGTGCTGGCCAGCAGCCACGCGGTGGCGGCGGGGTCGATCGGATGCATGACGTGCGCTCCTTCACTGGTCCCAAGACACCGGGATATTGCCACGGCAGCGCCGCCGGTAGGTTCGGTGGGTGGCCGCAAGCCAGCTGTTAGTCGACCCCGTCGCGGCCGCCCATCGGCTCCTCGGCGCCACGCTGACCGGCCGGGACGTCAGGGCCGTCGTCGTCGAAGTCGAGGCTTATGGTGGCGTCCCGGACGGCCCGTGGCCGGACGCCGCGGCCCACTCGTACCGCGGCATCAGCGGGCGCAACGCGGTGATGTTCGGGCCTCCCGGACGGCTGTACACCTACCGCAGCCACGGGATCCACGTCTGCGCCAACGTCTCGTGCGGACCGGACGGCACCGCCGCGGCCGTCTTGCTGCGGGCGGCCGCGCTCGAGGACGGCACCGACGTCGCGCGCGCCCGGCGCGGCGAGCTGGTCCGCGGGGCCGCCCTCGCCCGGGGACCGGGCAACCTGTGTTCGGCGCTGGGAATCACCATGGACGACAACGGGATCGACCTCTTCGATCCCGCCAGCCCGATAACGCTGGAACTCAACGAGCCGCTCACCGCCGCGTCCGGTCCCCGCGTCGGGGTCAGCCAGGCCGCCGACCGGCCCTGGCGGTTGTGGCTCGCGGGCCGGCCCGAGGTCTCGGCCTACCGGCGCAGCCCGCGGGCGCCCGCCCCGGGCACCAGCGACTAGGCGCGCGCCGGCTCGTCCGGGCGCGCCGCCGCCCGGAAGGCGGGGTCCACGCGGCGCGCGAGCACGATGAACGTCACGGCCAGCAGGGGCGCCACGGCGCTGTACAGCGCGGCGGGCGTGGCCATCTCGGCGCTGTTCAGCAGCTGGGGGCTCAGCGCGACGCCCATCGCCACGACGGCGTTGTGCATGCCGACCTCCAGGCTGACCGCCACGGCCTGCCGCGGAGCCAGCCGCATCAGGCGCGGCGCCAGGTAGCCGACCGTCAGGCTGACCGCGCAGAAGGTCACGACGGCTGCCGTGAGCACCCCGATGTTGTGCCACAGCGTCTTTCGCCCTCCGGCGATGGCTCCCAGGACCGCGACGATCAATAACGCGATGGCCAGTATTCGGACCGGTTTCTGTAGGCGCCGCGCCAGCTCGGGGAAGCGGTGCCTAAATGCGACGCCGATCGCGATGGGGACGAGCACCAGGCCGAAGACCGTGAAGAACTTGTCCAGCTGAAGCGGCAGAAACCGACCCCCGCCGAGAAACCAGGTCATCGACACCGCCAGGATCGCGGGCAACGCGACGATCGACAGCACGGCATTGATTGCGGTCAGCGTCAGGTTGAGCGCCAGGTCGCCGTTGAACAGGTGGCTGAGGATGCTGGACATCGTCCCGCCGGGGGTGGCGGCCATCAGCATGAGCCCGACCGCCAGGTGGGCTTCGAGATGGAAGGCCTCGGCGATGACCAGGCACAGGGCCGGGAGCAGCAGCGACTGACAGATCAGCGCAACCACCAAAGGCCTCCGCAGCGTGGCGGCCCGCTTGAAATCGTCGATCGTGAGCGTCAGCCCGAGGGCGAGCATCACGACCACGACGACCAACGGCCAGTATCGGTTGTCCATAACGCTCCGCGTTGTCGGTGCACTTACCGCCGAAGGCGACGGCGCGACGCTGCGCCGCGCATGAGCTTGCCTTATCGGGCGGCGCAAGGGCGAATCGTGGCCGCGGGAGCGACTAAAGTCGCTGGCGATGTCTTCCGGGATCCTTGACGAGCTGGGCTGGCGCGGGCTGATCGCGCAGTCCACCGACCTCGACGCGCTGGCCGCCGAGGCGCAGCGTGGGCCGATGACGGTGTACGCCGGCTTCGACCCCACGGCCGCCAGCCTGCACGCGGGCCACCTGGTGCCGCTGCTGGCGTTGCGGCGTTTTCAGCGCGCCGGCCACCGTCCGATCGTGCTCGCCGGCGGGGCCACCGGCATGATCGGTGACCCGCGCGACGTCGGGGAGCGCACCCTCAACGAGGCGGACACCGTCGCCGAATGGACCGAGCGCATCCGCGGGCAGCTGGAGCGCTTCGTCGATTTCGACGAGTCGCCGACGGGCGCGGTCGTCGTCGACAACCTGGACTGGACCGCCCCGTTGTCGGCCATCGAGTTCCTGCGCGACCTCGGCAAGCACTTCTCGGTCAACGTCATGCTGGATCGCGACACCGTCCGGCGGCGGCTGGAGGGCGAGGGCATCTCCTACACCGAGTTCAGCTACATGCTCCTGCAGGCCAACGACTACGTCGAATTGCACCGCCGGTACGGCTGCACGCTGCAGATCGGCGGCTCCGACCAGTGGGGCAACATCATCGCCGGGGTCCGGTTGGTCCGCCAGAAGCTGGGCGCGACGGTGCACGCGCTCACCGTCCCGCTGGTGACCGCGGCCGACGGCACCAAGTTCGGCAAGTCGACCGGCGGCGGCAGCCTGTGGCTCGACCCCGCGATGACCACGCCGTACGCCTGGTACCAGTACTTCTTCAACACTGCCGACGCCGACGTGATCCGGTACCTGCGGTGGTTCACCTTCCTGTCGGCCGACGAGCTGGCCGAACTGGAAGAGGCCACCCGAGAGCGCCCGCAACAGCGGACCGCGCAGCGCCGGCTGGCCCGGGAACTGACCGCGCTGGTGCACGGGGAGGCGGCTACCGAGGCGGTCGAGCACGCCAGCCGGGCGCTGTTCGGGCAGGGCGAGCTGGACCGGCTGGACGAGGCGACGCTGGCGGCGGCGCTGCGCGAGGCCTCGGTCGCCGAGCTCAAGCCCGGCGGCCCGGACGGGATCGTCGATCTGCTGGTGGCCAGCGGTCTGTCCGAGAGCCGCAAGGCCGCGCGCCGCACGATCGGCGAGGGCGGGGTGTCGGTCAACAATGCGCGCATCGACAGCGAGGACTGGTCGCCGCAGCCGTCGGACTTCCTGCACGGCCGGTGGCTGGTGCTGCGCCGCGGCAAGCGCACCGTCGCGGGGATCGAAAAGGTCTGAGGGACGCACCCGCAAAACGCCCGGATGGCCAAATCTTTACCGCACCGTGTTGCGGCTGTGACCCACATTGGCCAGGGTGGTCACGATGACATCCCTCAGGCGTGTGGAGTGGGCCCTGCTGCGTCTCGTGGGAGTGGGCGCCTGCGTTGCGGGCCTGGCCGCCCCGCTGGCCGCGCCCGTGCGCGCCGACATGCGGGGAAACGCCTTCCTGATGGCGCTGTCCAACGCCGGGATCACCTATCCCCACCCGGCCAGCGCCCTGGCGCTGGGCGAGTCGGTGTGCCCGATGCTGGTCATGCCGGGCCAGTCCTTCGACTCGGTGGCCGCCGAGATGTCCAAGCGCAGCGGCCTGGGCTACGAGTCGGCCGGCCTGTTCACCATCGTCGCCGTCGCAAACTACTGCCCGGCCGTGATCGCGCCGCTGCTGCAGAACCGGCTCATGGCGTACTAGCCGGCGGCGCCCCCGTATCCTCGGCTGCGTGGTCGACGACAGGCAGCGGCAGCGGGGTGAACGGCGCCCGCGCGCATCCGGCGCCTGGTCGGGGCCCGGCCGGGCGCGACCGGCCCAGCCGCAGCAGCCCGACGGCCACCGCACGCCGGACGCCGGACCGCCGATACCCCCGGGCGTCGAAGCCCGGCAGCTGGCGCCCGAGATCCGCGGCGAGCTCAGCACACTGGACCGCGCCACGGCGGACGCGGTGGCGCGCCACCTCGTCGCCGCCGGCGAGCTGCTCGACGAGGACCCCGAGGCCGCGCTGAGCCACGCCCGCGCGGCGCGGGCCCGGTCCAGCCGGATCGCCGCGATTCGCGAGGCGGTCGGTATCGCCGCCTACCACTGCGGCGACTGGGCGCAGGCGCTGGCCGAATTGCGCGCCGCCCGCAGGATGGGCAGCAAGTCCAACCTGCTCGCGCTGATCGCGGATTGCGAACGCGGGCTTGGCCGCCCGGAGCGGGCGATCGAACTCGCGCGCGGGCCCGAGGCGGCCCAGCTCGCGGGGGACGACGCCGACGAGCTGCGCATCGTCGCCGCCGGCGCCCGCGCGGACCTCGGGCAGCTCGAGCAGGCGCTGACCGTGTTGTCGACGCCGCAGCTGGACCCCGGCCGCCAGGGCTCGACGGCGGCGCGGCTGTTCTACGCCTACGCCGACACGCTGCTTGCGCTGGGCCGCAATGACGAAGCGCTGCAATGGTTTTTGCGCTCGGCCGCCGCCGACGTCGACGGCGCCACCGATGCCGAAGACCGGGTCAGCGAGCTGGGCTCCGGATGACAAGCGTTGCGCGCCAATATGATTGCCTGCTGCTCGACCTGGACGGAACCCTGTTTCGTGGCCGCCGGCCCACCGAGGGTGCGGTCGAGGCGCTGGCCGAGGTGCAAAGCCGCGCCTTCTTCGTCACCAACAACGCCTCGCGCAGCGCCGCCGAGGTGGCGGCGCACCTGACCGAGCTCGGCTTCACCGCCACCGCCGACGACGTCGCGACCAGCGCCCAGAGCGCAGCCCGCCTGCTGGCCGACCGGTTGCCGGCGGGGTCGCCGGTGCTGATCGTGGGCACGGACGCGCTGGCCGACGAGGTGGCCGCCGTCGGCCTGCGCCCGGTGCGGCGCTATGGCGACGACCCGGTCGCCGTCGTCCAGGGCCTCTCGATGACCATCGGCTGGCCGGACCTCGCCGAGGCCGCGCTGGCCATCCGGTCCGGGGCCCTGTGGGTGGCGGCCAACATCGATCCGACCCTGCCCACCGAGCGGGGCCTGCTGCCCGGGAACGGCTCCTTCGTCGCCGCGTTGCGGGCGGCCACCGGCGCCGAGCCGCAGGTCGCGGGCAAGCCGGCGCCCGGGCTGCTGACCGACGCGGCGGCCCGCGGCGAGTTCCGCGCGCCCCTGGTGGTGGGCGACCGGCTGGACACCGACATCGAGGGCGCCAACGCGGCCGAGCTGCCCAGCCTGATGGTGCTCACCGGCGTCAGCTCGGCGCGGGACGCGGTGTACGCCGAACCGGCGCGCCGGCCGACCTACATCGGCCACGACCTGCGCGCGCTGCACTCCGACGGCGAGCAACTCGCGGTCGGCCCGCAGCCGGGCTGGCGCGTCGACGTCGACGAGGACGCGGTGACCGTCAGCGGCGCCCGGCCCGACGACGGCGACGGGCTCTCGATCGTGCGGGCGGTCGCCAGCGCGGTATGGGATGCGCGGCCGGACGGGCGCCCGGTGGATATCCGGGCCGCCGATGACAACGCCCGCGCCGCGTTGCGGCGCTGGTCGTTGGTGCGCGGCGACTGACGGGTGACTAGCGTAAGAGCGCAATGACTATCGATCCTGAAGAAATCCGCGCCGAAATCGACGCCCTGCTGGCCAGGCTGCCCGAGCCCGGGGCGCCGGACGATCCCGACAACGAGCCGTCGCTGACGGAGCTCGAAGACATCGCCCGCCGCCTCTCCGAGGCGCACGACGTGCTGATGGCCGCGCTGGAGTCGGCGGAGAAGGGCTGAGTGCGCGCATGTCTCGCCGCGCCCGCGTCGACGCCGAGCTGGTCCGGCGCGGCCTCGCGCGATCGCGTCAACAGGCCGCGGAGTTGATCGGCGCCGGCCGGGTCAGCATCGACGGGCTGCCGGCGCGCAAGCCGGGCACCGCCGTCGCGGTCACCGCGGCCCTGACCGTCGCCGACGAAGGGGAACGGGGCTGGGTGTCGCGCGGCGCGCACAAACTGATCGGCGCCCTGGACACCTTCGGGATTCCGGTGGCGGGCCGACGCTGCCTGGACGCCGGCGCGTCCACCGGCGGGTTCACCGAGGTCCTGCTGGACCGCGGGGCCGCGGAGGTCGTCGCCGTCGATGTCGGCTACGGCCAGCTGGCGTGGCCGCTGCGCTGCGACCCGCGGGTCGTCGTCGTCGAGCGGACCAACGCCCGCGACCTGACGCTCGAGGCGATCGGGGGACCCGTCGACCTGATCGTGGCCGACCTGTCGTTCATTTCGCTCGCCACCGTGTTGCCCGCGCTGGCTGGATGTGCTTCGCCCACTGCGGATATCGTTCCCATGGTGAAGCCGCAGTTTGAGGTGGGCCGGGGCCAGGTCGGCGCCGGCGGGGTGGTGCACGACCCCGGCCTGCGCGCCGATGCCGTGCTGGCCGTGGCGCGCCGCGCCGGCGAGCTGGGCTGGCATGCCGCCGGCGTCACCGCCAGCCCGCTGCCCGGGCCTTCGGGCAATGTCGAATATTTCCTCCTGCTTCGCGGGCAGCCGGGATTGGCGGATGACGAGTTGGTGGCGGCGGTGCGCCGCGCGGTAGACGAGGGTCCGCAGTGACGTCGGGGACCGAGCAGCGCACCGTGCTGATGGTGGTGCACACCGGCCGCGAGGAAGCCACCGAGACGGCGGCCCGCGTGCAGAAGGTGTTGGGCGCCAACGACATCGGGCTTCGCGTGTTGTCCGCCGAGGCGGTCGACCGCGGCTCGCTGCATGTGGCCCCCGACGACATCCGGGCGATGGGCGTCGAGATCGAGGTGGTGGACGCGGATCCGCAGGCGGCCGACGGGTGCGAGCTGGTGCTGGTGCTCGGCGGGGACGGCACGTTCCTGCGCGCGGCCGAACTGGCCCGCAACGCCGGGATCCCGGTCCTGGGCGTCAACCTGGGTCGGATCGGCTTCCTGGCCGAGGCCGAGGCGGAGGCCATCGACCGGGTGCTGGACCACGTGGTCGCCAAGGACTACCGGGTCGAGGACCGCCTGACGCTGGACGTGCTGGTGCGCACGGGCGGGCGCGAGATCGCGCACGGCTGGGCGCTCAACGAGGTCAGCCTGGAAAAGGGCCCGCGGCTGGGCGTGCTGGGCGTGGTCGTCGAGATCGACGGGCGGCCGGTCTCGGCGTTCGGGTGCGACGGGGTGCTGGTGTCGACGCCCACCGGGTCCACCGCCTATGCGTTCTCCGCGGGCGGCCCGGTGTTGTGGCCGGACCTCGAGGCAATCCTGGTGGTGCCCAACAACGCTCACGCGCTGTTCGGCCGGCCGATGGTCACCAGCCCCGACGCCACCATCGCCATCGAGATCGAGGCGGACGGTCACGACGCGCTGGTGTTCTGCGACGGCCGCCGCGAGATGCTGATCCCGGCCGGTAGCCGGATCGAGGTAAGGCGTTGCGACACACCGGTGAAATGGGCGCGCCTGGACAGCGCGCCGTTCACCGACCGGTTGGTGCGCAAATTCCGGTTGCCGGTCACCGGGTGGCGTGGGAAGTAGATGCTGACCGAAATCCGGATCGAGTCGCTGGGCGCCATCAGCGCAGCGGTCGGGGAGTTCGACCGCGGCCTGACCGTACTGACCGGCGAAACCGGCACCGGCAAGACGATGGTGGTGACCGGGCTGCACCTGCTCGGCGGCGCCCGCGCCGACGCCACCCGCGTTCGGTCCGGCGCCGACCGTGCGGTCGTCGAAGGCCGTTTCACCACAACCGATCTCGAGGACGCCGCGGTCGCCCTGCTGGACGGGATGCTGGACGCCTCGGGCGCCGAACGCGACGAGGACGGCAGCGTGATCGCGCTGCGCTCGGTCAGCCGCGACGGGCCGTCGCGGGCGTACCTCGGCGGTCGCAGCGTGCCCGCCAAGTCGCTGGGCGACTTCACCGCGGAGCTGCTCACGCTGCACGGGCAGAACGACCAGCTGCGGCTGATGCGGCCCGAGGAGCAACGCGGCGCGCTGGACCGCTTCGCCAAGGCGGCCCCCGCGCTCGAGCGCTACCGCAAACTGCGCGACGCCTGGCTCACCGCGCGGCACGACCTCATCGACCGCCGCAACCGCATGCGCGAGCTGGCGCTGGAATCCGACCGGCTGACATTCGCGCTCAACGAGATTGACACCGTCGACCCGCAACCGGGCGAGGACGACGCCCTGGTCGCCGACATCGTCCGGCTCTCCGAGCTGGACACCCTGCGCGAGGCCGCGGTCACCGCGCACGCGGCACTGAGCGGCGCGGCCGACGACGCCGGCGCCGACGGGCACAGCGCCGCGGACTGCCTGGGGCGCGCCCGGGCCGCCCTCGAGTCGAGCGACGACGCGAAGCTGCGCTCGCTGGCCGGGCAGGTCGGCGAGGCGCTCACCGTCGTCGCCGACGCGGCCGGCGAACTGAGCGCCTACCTGGACGAGCTGCCGGTCGACGCCAGCGCGCTGGAAGCCAAGCTGGCCCGGCAGGCCGAGCTGCGCACGCTGACCCGCAAGTATGCCGCGGACGTCGACGGCGTGTTGCGGTGGGCCCGGGAGTCGCGGGAACGCCTGGCCCAGCTCGACGTCTCCGAGGAGGGCCTGCAGGCTCTCGCGACCCGGGTCGACGAGCTGGCACGCGAATTGGCCGAAGCCGCAATCGATCTCAGCGGCATCCGGCGCAAGGCCGCCAAGCGGCTCGCCAAGGAGGTCACCGCCGAGCTGTCCGGGCTGGCGATGGCCGACGCCCAGTTCGGCATCGACGTGAGCAACGACGTCGCCGCCGACAAGGACGACCCCGCCGCGCTCGCGCTCCCGTCGGGCGAACTGGCCCGCGCGGGCGCCGACGGCGTCGATCAGGTCGAGTTCGGTTTCGCCGCGCACCGCGGGATGGATCAGCTTCCCCTGGCCAAGAGCGCCTCCGGCGGCGAGCTGTCCCGGGTGATGCTGGCGCTGGAGGTGGTGCTGGCCGCCTCGGCCGCGGGCACCACCATGGTGTTCGACGAGGTCGACGCCGGCGTCGGCGGCCGGGCCGCGGTGCAGATCGGGCGGCGCCTGGCGCGGCTGGCCCGCACCCACCAGGTCATCGTGGTCACGCACCTGCCTCAGGTCGCGGCGTACGCCGACGTGCATCTGGTGGTGCATAGCGCCGGGCCCAAGGGGACCAGCGTGGTGCGGCGGGTCACCGGCGACGAGCGGGTCGCCGAACTGGCGCGGATGCTGGCCGGGCTGGGCGAGTCCGACAGCGGCCGGGCGCACGCCCGCGAACTGCTCGACGCGGCTCAGAAGGACGAGATTTAACGCCCAGGAGCCTTCTCCGCCGGCGCGAGCGTCGTGTTTGCACAGCGACACGCCGCTGAAGCCGTGCAACTGTGCACCCTCGCGCGATCAACCCGTTAGCGGCTTGTGACTAATGGGACTCTAGTCAACTTCTGGGGCTGATGTTACGGCGCGCCTCCACGCCTCCTCCATGCATCACCGACAGAATCGCCCCCATGAAGATGTCAGGCCTGCTTACCCGTAACACCGCCCGACCCGGCCTCGTCGGCACCGCCCGGGTGGACCGGAACATCGACCGATTGCTGCGCAGGGTGTGCCCCGGCGACATCGTGGTGCTCGACGTCCTGGATCTGGACCGCATCACGGCGGACGCCCTGGTGGAGGCCGATATCGCCGCGGTCGTCAACGCCTCGCCCTCGGTGTCCGGCCGCTACCCGAACATGGGGCCGGAGGTGCTGGTCAACAACGGGGTCACCCTGATCGACGAGACCGGACCCGACATCTTCAAGAAGGTCAAGGACGGCGCCAAGATCCGTCTGCACGAGGGCGGGGTGTACTCGGGCGACCGGCGGCTGGTCCGCGGCACCGAGCGCACCGACCACGACATCGCCGACCTGATGCGCGAGGCCAAGAGCGGCCTGTCCGCGCATCTGGAGGCGTTCGCAGGCAACACGATCGAGTTCATCAAGAGCGAGAGCCCCCTGCTCATCGACGGCATCGGGATCCCCGACATCGACGTCGACCTGCGCCGGCGGCACGTGGTGATCGTCGCCGACGAACCCAGCGCCGAGGAGGACCTGAAGTCCCTCAAGCCGTTCATCAAGGAGTACCAGCCGGTGCTCTTCGGTGTGGGCAGCGGCGCGGATGTGTTGCGCAAGGCCGGGTATCGGCCGCAGGTGATCGTCGGCGACCCCGACCAGATCAGTGCCGACGCCCTCAAGTGCGGCGCGCAGGTGGTGCTGCCCGCCGACGCCGACGGCCACGCGCCCGGCCTGGAGCGCATCCAGGACCTCGGCGTCGGGGCGATGACGTTCCCGGCCGCGGGTTCGGCGATCGACCTGGCCCTGCTGCTGGCCGATCACCACGGGGCCGCGCTGCTGGTGACCGCCGGCCACACCGCCAACATCGAGACCTTCTTCGACCGGACCCGCGCGCACAGCAACCCCTCGACCTTCCTGACCCGGCTTCGGGTGGGGGAGAAGGTGGTGGACGCCAAGGCCGTGGCAACCCTGTACCGCAATCACATCTCGGCGGGCGCCATCGCGCTGCTGGCGCTGACGATGCTGATCGCCGTCATCGTCGCCCTGTGGGTGTCGCGTACCGACGGCGTGGTGGTGCACTGGGTCACCGACTACTGGAACCACTTCTCCCTCTGGGTTGCCCACCTGGTGAGCTAGGGCCGGAAATGATCTCGCTCCGCCAACACGCGTTATCGCTGGCTGCCGTCTTCCTGGCCCTGGCCGTGGGAGTCGTGCTCGGCTCCGGCTTCCTGTCCGACACCCTGCTGTCCAGCCTGCGTGACGAGAAGCGGGATCTGCACACCCAGATCAACGGGCTCAACGACCAGAAGAACGTGCTGAACGAAAAGCTCAGCGCGGCAAACAATTTCGACACCCAGCTGGGCGGCCGGATGGTGCACGACGCGCTCGCCGGCAAGTCGGTCGTGGTGTTCCGCACCCCGGACGCCAACGACGACGACGTCGCCTCGGTCTCGAAGATCATCGGCCAGGCCGGCGGCGCGGTGACCGGAACCGTGTCGTTGACAAGCGAGTTCGTCGAGGCCAATTCGGCGGAGAAGCTGCAGACCGTGGTGAACTCGTCGGTTCTGCCCGCCGGTCAGCAGTTGAGCACCAAGCTCGTCGACCAGGGCTCGCAGGCCGGCGACCTGATGGGTATCGCGCTGCTGATCAACACCAATCCGGCGGTCCCGCCCGTCGACGAACCGCAGCGCGACACCGTGCTGGCGGCGTTGCGGGAAACGGGATTCATCACCTATCAGCCCAGCGACCACCTGGGCGCGGCGAACGCCGCGCTGATCGTCACCGGCGGCTCGCTGCCCCAGGACGCCGGCAACCGGGGCGTCAGCGTCGCCCGGTTCGCCGCCGCGATGGCGCCGCACGGCTCGGGCACCCTGCTGGCCGGCCGGGACGGCTCGGCGACCGGCGGGGCCGCCGTCGCCGTGACGCGCGCCGACGCTCCGATGAATTCCGCGGTCAGCACCGTCGACGACGTCGACACCGCGCCCGGCCGGATCACCGCCGTGCTGGGCCTGCACGACCTGATCAACGGCGGGCACCCGGGCCAGTACGGCACCGGTCACGGCGCCACGTCGATCACGGTGCCCCAGTAGCGGGCGTGTTCGCCGCGACACGTCGGTCGTGGATGTTAGGGTGGGTTTCCGTGGGTCGGCAGGCCCAACTAGTTATTCGCTAGCAAAATTCGACGCCCTGCCCGTCTTCACGGAGGTCGCCTGTGCGAAAGCACCCGCAATCCGCAACCAAGCACCTCTTCGTCAGCGGGGGCGTGGCGTCCTCGTTGGGTAAGGGTCTCACCGCCAGCAGCCTCGGTCAGTTACTGACGGCCCGCGGGTTGTACGTGACGATGCAAAAGCTCGACCCATACCTCAACGTCGATCCGGGCACGATGAACCCGTTCCAGCACGGCGAGGTGTTCGTCACCGAGGACGGCGCCGAAACCGATCTCGATGTCGGCCACTACGAGCGGTTCCTGGATCGCGACCTGTCCGGATCGGCGAATGTCACGACGGGACAAGTGTATTCGACCGTCATCGCCAAGGAACGGCGCGGCGAATACCTGGGCGACACCGTGCAGGTGATCCCGCACATCACCGACGAGATCAAGAGCCGGATCCTGGCGATGGCACAGCCCGACGCCGAGGGCAACCGCCCCGACGTGGTCATCACCGAAATCGGCGGCACCGTGGGCGATATCGAGTCGCAGCCGTTCCTGGAGGCGGCGCGCCAGGTACGTCACGACCTGGGCCGGGAGAACGTCTTCTTCCTGCACGTGTCGCTGGTGCCCTACCTGGCGCCCTCGGGCGAGCTCAAGACCAAGCCCACCCAGCACTCGGTGGCGGCGCTGCGCAGCATCGGTATCACCCCGGACGCGCTGATTCTGCGCTGCGACCGCGACGTCCCCGAAGCGCTGAAGAACAAGATCGCGTTGATGTGTGACGTCGACATCGACGGCGTCATCTCCACGCCCGACGCGCCGTCGATCTATGACATCCCGAAGCGACTGCACCGCGAGGAGCTCGACGCGTACGTGGTGCGCCGGCTCAACCTGCCGTTCCGCGACGTCGACTGGACCGAGTGGGACGACCTGCTGCGCCGGGTGCACGAGCCGCACGAGACCGTGCGAATCGCGTTGGTGGGCAAGTACGTTGAGCTCTCAGACGCCTACCTGTCGGTCACCGAGGCGCTGCGCGCCGGCGGCTTCAAGCACCACGCCAAGGTGGAGATGCAATGGGTGGCCTCCGACGGGTGCGAGACCGCGGCGGGCGCGGCGGCGGCGCTGGGTGACGTGCACGGCATCCTGATCCCGGGCGGCTTCGGCATCCGCGGGATCGAGGGCAAGATCGGCGCCATCCGGTACGCCCGGTCGCGCGGGCTGCCGGTCCTGGGCCTGTGCCTGGGGCTGCAGTGCATCGTGATCGAGGCGGCGCGCTCGGCGGGGCTGGACGGGGCCAATTCGGCCGAATTCGACCCCGCCACACCGGATCCCGTCATCTCCACGATGGCCGACCAGGTCGACGCGGTGGCGGGCCAGGCCGATCTGGGCGGCACCATGCGCCTGGGCGCGTATCCCGCGGTGCTGCAGCCGGATTCGATCGTGGCCCAGGCGTACGGGACGACGCAGGTCTCCGAGCGGCACCGGCACCGCTATGAGGTCAACAACGCCTACCGGGACAAGATCGCCGAGAGCGGCCTGCGGTTCTCCGGGACCTCGCCCGACGGGCATCTGGTGGAATTCGTCGAATACCCGCCCGAGGTGCACCCGTTCGTCGTCGGGACCCAGGCTCACCCCGAACTCAAGAGCCGGCCCACCCGCCCGCATCCGTTGTTCGTCGCGTTCGTCGGGGCGGCCCTGGACTACCAGTCGGGCGAGCTGCTGCCGGTGGAGATCCCCGAGCACGCCTCCAACGGCAACCAGCAGCAGCGGGACAGCGTCGGCCAGTCGCTACCTGAGCCCGCCACCCGTGGCTGAGCACGAATTCGAGACGGCGTCATCCGAAACGCTGTACACGGGCAAGATTTTCGCGTTGCGCAGCGACGAGGTCCGAATGCCGGGCGGCACCACCGCCGTTCGTGAAGTCGTCGAACACTACGGGGCGGTTGCCGTCGTTGCGCTGAACTCCGACAACGAGATCGCGATGGTCTACCAATACCGCCACGCGTTCGGCCGCCGGTTGTGGGAGCTTCCGGCCGGGCTGCTCGACGTGGCGGGGGAACCGCCACAGCGGACGGCGGCCCGGGAGCTCCAAGAGGAAGCGGGATTGAAGGCCGACGACTGGCTGGTGCTCGTCGACCTCGATTCCACTCCCGGATTCAGCGACGAATCGGTGCGGGTGTACCTGGCCACCGGCCTGACCGAGGTGGAGCGCCCGCAGGCGCATCACGAGGAAGCCGACATGACGATGCGCTGGTATCCGCTCGAGGAGGCCACCGAGATGGTGCTTCGCGGCGAGATCGTCAACGCCATTGCGGTGGCGGGCATTCTGGCTGCCCAGGTCGTCACTACCCGACTCATGCCGACCCGCCCCGCGGACAGCCCCTGGCCCGACAAGCCGACGGCGTTCGCCGCGCGAAAGGCCGCGCGATGACGACGGCGGCCCTGGACACCCAGCTGCAGGGCTACCTCGACCACCTCACGATCGAGCGGGGCGTCGCCGCGAACACGCTCAGTTCCTATCGGCGGGACCTGCGCCGCTACACGAAGCACCTGTCGGACCGGGGAATCCACGACCTGGCCAAGGTGGGCGAGGACGACGTGAGCGAGTTCCTGGTGGCGCTGCGGCGCGGCGATCCCGACTCGGGGACGGCGGCGCTGTCCGCGGTGTCGGCGGCGCGGGCCCTGATCGCAGTGCGCGGCCTGCACCGGTTCGCCGCCGCCGAGGGGCTCGCCGAACTCGACGTGGCGCGCGCGGTCCGCCCGCCGACCCCGGGCCGGCGGCTCCCCAAGAGCCTGACCATCGACCAGGTGCTGGCGCTGCTGGAGGGCGCAGGCGGCGACGGCGCGTCCGACGGCCCGCTCACGCTGCGCAACCGGGCGCTGCTGGAACTCCTGTACTCCACCGGGGCGCGGATCTCCGAGGCCGTCGGCCTCGACGTCGACGACGTCGACACCAAGGCCCGGTCGGTGTTGCTGCGCGGCAAGGGCGGCAAGCAGCGGCTGGTGCCGATCGGGCGCCCCGCCGTGCAGGCCCTCGATGCCTATCTGGTGCGCGGGCGCCCCGACCTGGCCCGCCGCGGCCGCGGGACACCGGCCATCTTTCTCAACGTGCGCGGCGGGCGGCTGTCGCGGCAAAGCGCGTGGCAGGTGCTGCAGGACGCCGCCGAACGCGCCGGCATCACGTCCGGCGTCTCACCGCACATGCTGCGGCATTCGTTCGCGACCCACCTGCTCGAGGGCGGCGCCGACGTGCGCGTGGTGCAGGAGTTGCTGGGGCACGCCTCGGTGACGACGACGCAGATCTACACGATGGTCACCGTGCACGCGCTGCGCGAGGTGTGGGCGGGCGCCCACCCGCGCGCGCAGTAGTTGGCGCGAGCAGACACAAAATCGCGTGCTTTCGACCCGGAATGGGCGATTTTGCGTCTGCTCGGCGGGAGAATTCAGCCCAGGTACTCGGATTCCAGCACCAGATCGGAGACCAGCGACTGGTATTCCAGGTGCGCCTTGTGCTCGACGGTGTTCCACTGCTTGCCCTGCTGCTGGCGCATGTACTCGCGATACTTCGGCGCGCCCGGCACCCGGACGTTGTCGGCGACCACGATCGCGCCCGGGCGCAGCCAACCGCGGGCCATGATGCTGCGCAGGTCGTCGAGATAGGCGTCCTTGTCGTGGTCCAGGAACGTGAAGTCGAGGCCGCCGGGCGCGAAGCCGTGCTCGTCGGCCAGCGCGTCCAGGGTGCGCCCGCCGTCGCCGATGGTGCCCACGACGCACGTCACCCGCTCGGCGACGCCGGCGTGGGCCCAGATCCGCCGCGCGTTGGCGGCGTTGGCCTCGGCGAGTTCGACGGAGTACACGTGCGCGCTCGGGGCGGCCCTGGCGATGCGCAATGCGCCGTATCCGACGTAGGTGCCCAACTCCAGCGCCACCGCCGGGTCGGAGCGGCGGACGGCCGCGTCGAGAATTTGCCCCTTTTCGTCGCCGACGTTGATCAGCATCGACTTCTCGTAGGCGAACTTGTCGATGGTGGCCAGCACGTCGTCGATGTCGCCGGCCCTGGCGTTGCGCAGGACGTAGTCCACGGCCGCGGCCTCGCGGCCGTCGCCGATCTGACCCGTCGTGGTGATGTTGCGCGCCCCGGTCGCCATCCGCCAGACCGACCATCGCAGCAGGGGAATCCGTCGCTTGAGGTCCATGCCGCCACAGTAGTGCGGGCGGCGAGATTGCCACCAAGGTCGTCGGGGCGCCGGAATCGCAACCACCACGGCAATCTCGGCGCGCACCGGCGCCGCTCGACCCGTTCCAGTGATGCTGGTGTGACTGCTGTTGCAGATGACCGCCGTTACGCCCGCTACCTGCGCAAATCCGGCGAAATTGGCTGCTGAATTGCCTGCGGGTCGCCCGGCTTCCGCGCGCGAACCCGTTAGACTTTCGGTCGATGTTCACCTCCCGAACACCCCCGCCATGATGACTGAGCAGCCGGACAGCGGCGTCGAGCTCGGTCTGACCGGGCGGCCGCCGCGGGCGATCCCGGAACCGCAGCCGCGCACCTCGCACGGCCCGGCGAAGGTCGTCGCGATGTGCAACCAGAAGGGCGGCGTCGGGAAGACCACGTCGACGATCAACCTGGGCGCCGCGCTCGCCGAATATGGCCGGCGGGTGCTGCTGGTGGACATGGACCCGCAGGGTGCGCTGTCCGCGGGCCTGGGCGTCCCGCACTACGAGCTGGAGAAGACGATTCACAACGTGCTCGTCGAGCCGCGGGTGTCGATCGACGACGTGTTGCTGCAGACCCGGGTCAAGCACATGGACCTGGTGCCCAGCAACATCGACCTGTCGGCCGCCGAGATCCAGCTGGTCAACGAGGTCGGCCGCGAGCAGACCCTGGGGCGGGCGCTGCACCCGGTGCTGGACCGCTACGACTACGTCCTGATCGACTGCCAGCCGTCGCTGGGCTTGCTCACCGTGAACGGGCTGGCGTGCGCGGACGGCGTCGTGATTCCCACCGAGTGCGAGTTCTTCTCGCTGCGCGGGCTGGCGCTGCTGACCGACACCGTCGACAAGGTGCGCGACCGGCTCAACCCGAAGCTGGAGATCAGCGGGATCCTGCTCACCCGGTACGACCCTCGCACCGTCAACTCGCGCGAGGTGATGGCGCGGGTGGTGGAGCGCTTCGGCGACCTGGTGTTCGACACCGTCATCACCCGCACGGTCCGATTCCCGGAGACCAGCGTGGCCGGCGAGCCGATCACCACCTGGGCTCCGCGGTCCACGGGCGCCATCGCCTACCGCGCCTTGGCCCGCGAGTTCATCGACCGATTCGGCGCGTGACGGCCAGCGCGAACGGTGAGGCGCCACCCAACAACGGCTTTCAAGTCCGCCTGACCAATTTCGAGGGGCCGTTCGATCTGCTCTTGCAGCTGATCTTCGCCCACCGCCTCGACGTCACCGAGGTGGCGCTGCACCAGGTGACCGACGACTTCATCGCCTACACCCGTGAGATCGGCTCCCAGCTGGACCTCGAGGAGACCACCGCGTTCCTGGTGGTCGCCGCGACCCTGCTCGACCTAAAGGCCGCCCGGCTGTTGCCGGCCGGGCAGGTCGACGACCAGGAGGATCTGGCGCTGCTGGAGGTGCGCGACCTGCTGTTCGCCCGGCTGCTGCAGTACCGCGCGTTCAAGCACGTCGCCGAGATGTTCGCCGAGCTGGAGGCCACCGCGCTGCGCAGCTACCCGCGCGCCGTGTCGCTGGAGGACCGGTTCACCGAACTGCTGCCCGAGGTGATGCTGGGCGTTGACGCCGAACGCTTCGCGCAGATCGCCGCGATCGCGTTCAGCCCGCGCCCCGTGCCGACGGTGTCCATCGGGCACCTGCACGAGGTGGCGGTGTCGGTGCCCGAGCAGGCCAAGAAGCTGCTGGCTTTCCTGCAGTCGCGCGGCACCGGCCAATGGGCGACGTTCTCCGAGCTGGTCGCCGACTGCGAGGCGCCGATGGAGGTCGTCGGGCGCTTCCTGGCGCTGCTCGAGCTGTATCGGAGCCGGGCGGTAGCATTCGACCAGTCGGAGCCGCTGGGCGTGCTCCAGATTTCATGGACCGGGGAACGTCCGGCCAGCGAAGCCTTGGTAGAAGTGCGGGACGAATGATGAGCGAATCTGAGCCCGACGTCGACTTGGACGTCGGTATCCCGGACATCGCCGAAGCCGCGCCGATGGAGCCCGAGGAACTCGCTTCCGTGCTGGAGGCGCTGCTGCTGGTGGTCGACACCCCGGTCACCGCCGAGGCGCTCGGCGCGGCCACGCAGCAACCCGTATACCGGGTCGCCGCCCGGCTGCAGCAGATGGCCGAGGAACTCACCGAACGGGACAGCGGCATCGACCTGCGGCAGAACAGCGAGGGCTGGCGGATGTACACCCGCGCCCGGTACGCGCCGTACGTGGAGAAGCTGCTGCTGGACGGCGCGCGGTCCAAGCTCACCCGGGCCGCGCTGGAGACCCTGGCCGTGGTGGCCTACCGGCAGCCGGTGACCCGCGCGCGGGTCAGCGCGGTCCGCGGCGTCAACGTGGACGCCGTCATGCGCACGCTGCTGGCGCGCGGCCTGATCACCGAGGCCGGGGTCGACGACGACACCGGCGCGGTCACGTTCGCCACCACCCGCCCATCGACCTCGACGCGGCCGTCGATGATCATCTTCTCGGCGGCCCGCCGCGACGCAATTCCGGCCTGGGACAACACCTTCTGCAGGCGGATCCCTTCGGTCTCGACCATCAATCCTGGTCCACGTCGAACGTCAGCGCCTGGTCGGGCGCCTGACCGCCGGCGAGTTTGATGAAACGTGGCTCGCTGTCCAGGGATTCGCTCAGGTCCTCGATCGTGTCGACGTCCGGCAGCAGCGGAGCGATGTCGGGCAGGTCGGCGAGCGACGTCAGGCCCAACCGCTCCAGGAACAGGTCGGTGGTGGCGAACGTGACCGCGCCGGTGTCGTCGTCGACCCCGGCCTCGGTGATCAGGCCGCGCGCCAGCAGCGTGC